>NZ_BJHV01000003.1 GCF_005405925.1 Streptomyces antimycoticus | reverse complement strand
GGCTGCCCAACCGACGGGGGTGATTTTCACTGGCAGGTGCGTAATGTGACCGGACTCGGCAACGCGGGCCGACAGCTCCAGGATCCTGACCGTCTGGCTGACGCATTCGGCACTGCTCGGCATCGTGGGGTGTCCCTTCTCGCAGGTGTCTTCGGTGGCGGTGGGGGTGCCACTCCCCCACCGCCGGAACGGGGCGCACGAGTCGCGTCCCGGGGGCCGGAGCAGCCTTATGGCTGCTCCGGCTGTGGGGCTCAGAGCAGGTCTTCGATGCTGGTGAGCAGTGCCGTGAGCTTGTCCCTGCTGAGCGGTACGGTGTCGCCCTTGGCGTCACGGCCAGCCAGCATCACGGGCCCGTAGTACGGCTGCGACGTGCGCCCGAAGCGCATGGCCAGCACCGTTGCCAGCTTGTTGACCGGCTGGGTATAGGCCCCTCCGTCATCCAGCCACATGTCCATCTGGTCGGTAAGACGCACGACGTCCACGAAGTGGCAACGGAGCAGGGAGTACATAACCGTGAGCTGCTCCTCAGGAGTAGCGGGAAGGCTGATCGGGACGATGTCCACCTCGGGCGTGATGAGAAGGGCGCCAGGAGTGCTGGTCATGGGTGACTCCGTTCGTGCAGGTGTGTTTTCGGTGTTGGCCGACTGCCACCGCCGACCAACAAGACAACTATAACTTCCATAGATCACGATCGTCTATGGGGTTGCCCCGCGTGTCCCGGTCCTCGGGGCGCAGCGATCGCCGGAACGGGACGCACAGGGGCGTACGCGCCCCGGGAAGCGGGTCAGTCCTGGACGGCGCGCAGCGCGCGGGTTTGCGCCTCGGCGTCGAGCGCGGGGGCGCACCATTGGATGCTGTCGAGGACGATCAGGTCCGTGACGTCGTCGAAGCCCTCGGGGGCACTGGCGAGCATGCGGACGTAGTAGGAGAAGGCGAGCGCGTCGATTTCTCCGGCCGGAGGGTTCTTGCGGAGCGCGGCGATGTAGGCCAGCGCGAGGAGTCCAAAGATCTCGGACTCGATGATCTCTTCGATCTTCCGTCCCGTGCGGCGCGTCAGGGGCATCATGCGGGCCAGCAGGTGCCCATGGCGTCTTCCATCTCCGCTTCGGTGTAGGGCATCTCCTGCTCAGGCTCGGGGGCCGGGGCGGGAACGGCGGAGAGGTTGCGGCGATCGTTTTTGTTCGGCATGACCTTCCCTGGTGTTGAAGTGTCGTCCTTGAGGCTCTGGCTGGCTGCCTGAGGGGCCTCTTTCGGGGCCCGTGCCGCTTACGCGGCCAGGGTCACGGGGTCCGGGTAGTCGCGGTCGAGTTCCAGGGAGATCAGCCGCCGAGGGGTCTTGGCCATGTGCGTGGAGGGGGTCTCGTCCGCCGGAGCGTCCATCGCGAAGCCCATTCGGTGGACCGTGTAGGTGACGATCTGTGCGGGGTGGAACGTGCGCATCTCACCGCGCATGCGGCACATCGCCCGAATGATGATCCGGCCTGCCCGGGTGGTGCGAATGTCATGGATCTCGATGGTGCGCACCGACTCCTCACCGTCGCTGCTGATGTAGGTGATGGTGACGGCCCGTTGGTCGTCCATAGCGCGGATCAGAGTCGCCAGGGTGCGGGTGGGGGACTGGCGAGCGGTGTGCTTCATGGTGTTGGGCATGCGTGATCTCCCAGCAATGGGTCGTGTTTTCGGTGTTGGCCGACTGCCACCGCCGAACCAACAAGACAACTATAACCCCTCAGCATCACGATCTGGAAGAGGGAAACACCATCTGACCTCGGGTTTCTCCAACATCCGACCCCGGAGCGACATCGCTGGGGCACCCGGCCCGGCCCCACCCCTCGGCCCGCCACGGCGCTGTCGCTCACCGGGCCGCCCACCGGGCGCGGCTACTCGCGCCGCAACGGCTGGCCGCTTCCTCGGCCACCCCGGAGAACCCCACCAACCTCTTTCCGACTACTGCGGAGAAGAGGTGTCGGCGAGCGGAACAGGCTTGCCCAGCACGCTTGACCAGGCAAAACACTCAAGATCACGGAAAGGGGGCTCACACCCTCGGCAGTACCTACGGTGCAACTCTGGATGCGCCTGTGCAGCCAACGGTCCATGCAACTCTCGGTGCACCCCCGTCTGGCCAATCCCGCCGGAGCGCGGCCTGGGCTTCCGATCCGGTGGAAAGGGGGCTGCGGTGCGGGTCCTGGGCCGCGTGCAGCCGGACCCCTGCCTCTGCGTCAGAAGCGCCCACCACCGCCCCCAAAGCAGCAGCCGCACCGGGGCTCACCCTCGGCGGCCGCGGGCGGCGAACCCGGTGCGCGCACATCGAGCTCGGCGCGGCCGGCCCCCAGGCGCCGCGGGAGCGCCAGGAGGAGGACCAAGCCACGCGGACGCGGCGGTCGGACGCCGGGCGGGATCCGCTTCGGCGTGGCGAGACGAGCCCCCGGATGGCAGCGCCTCAGCTATGTGCACAGCCGGGCTTCTCGCTCTGGTGGCACCAGGCCGGCCGCTCTGCCGCTGCACTGCCCGCAGGCTATGGAGACGGCCGCTGTGCGCGGGATGGGTGCGTGGCGTGCAGCACGGTGTGCATGTCCTGCACGAAGCGGTCGAGGTCCTCGGCCCAGTCCGGGTCTGTCAAGAAGTGGACAGTGCTCAGAGCGAGCGCGGCCTCGCCGGCCACTCCGGCCGGCACGAATCCACTATGACGAACCCACTGGTCCCACATCACATGGCTCATCAGCCATAACAGGAGCTCCGGGTTGTGCCTTGCCCGCTTCAGTACCTTCCACAGGGTCGACGATGCCACCGTGCAGGCTCGCACCGCCGCGCACAGCAGTTGGTCGTCAGCTGTCTCGATGGCCTGGAGCACGCCAACGAGGCCCTCCGCGAAGAAGGGATCGTCCGCCAGCATGTCGACGCCGTCGAGTTGGGCCCGCCGGTGGGTCTCACGGAGTTGATCGATTTCTGTCTGGTCCACCCCGAGACGTTCGACCGCCTCCATCAGACCCTCGAAGCCGATATCGGCTACGCCGCCGACTCCCAGCTGAGCGCCCAGTTCCAGCATGGCCCGGTGGCGCAGGTTCGGTATCGAGTGCGCTGGCGAGCGCGGCAGGTCGACCTGGGCGGCGGCAGCGGCCGCGCGCAGGGTCCCGTCGAGGTCTCGCCGGCGGGATTGCCGACCCTTCAGCAGTCGGGCAACCGCCTCCTGCCGTGCCTGGAATGCCGCATCCGAATCGCCCTCGGGAACCTGCTCGATTCCCGCTCGTGTGAACGGCCTCCGCAGGGTCTTGAGCAGCGCGGCTCGGAGCCTGGCTGCGCTGTCCGCGGTGTCGTCGGCTGCCCAGAACACCCAGCCGACCCACCCGATGCCGCGGCCAGCTCGTACGTAGTCGGCGAGCTTTGCGACGCGCAGTACGACGTCGGGCCGGAGTGTGGAGGAGTCGGGGTTGAACCATTCCTGTGTCCGGGGCAGCCACCCTTGCTGACGCCACCGCTCCAGTTGCGTCGGGGTGACGGTGCCTCCCTGCTTCTCGACTTCGACCACCAGGGCCAGTTCGGCGGCGGATGGCCGCGTTCGGGCCACGGTCAGCTCCTCCTGTTCTGGCTGCTGGTGGTGATGACGGCGTAGACGGCGGCCGCCGTTCCCACCCCGCTCGCCCATGCCTCGCTCAGTGCGGCCGCGGCCGCGACAGCAGCCACCAGCAGCGCAATGGGCAGGCGCGGGTCGTCGCCACCGCCGGGCCCGAGGACGTCCGTGTTCACGCACGAGTTCCTTTCTCCAGGTGTCCTGCCGGGCTTTCCGGCAGCGCAGAGTCGCCCCGTTGGGAGGAGCGGGGGCGGTCTGCACTCCTATCTCGCCACATCGCGGAAGGCGAACCGTGAAAAACCTCGCGGGGTTCGCATGCCGACTCGGGCAAGGACGTCAGGAGGCGGCCGGCCCGGGCCGCCTGCGGCCCGGTGAGAACACACGGGCAACCCCTTCGCGCAACGCGAGGGCAATCCCCCTTGCGCATTGTGCCGGGATCGCCGGGCGGCACCGTGCACCGCAACGTCTACGCCGCCAGCCGAGGGATGAGGATGAGCCGAGTTGATCGGCCCTCAACCCGACGCAGGCCCGCACCGAGTGGTGCGGGCCTGCGCTGTTCGAACAACTCCCTCCTCGTGAGCGAGGAACAGCTAGGTGGGGCGGGTGGCCGCCTGGGCCTCCAGTTCGGCCCGGATGGCCTTGAGCGCGTCGGCCGTGTCGGCGGCCAGGTCGGTGCTGCCGCCCTCGTGCAGAACGGAGAAGATACTGGTGTCGCCCGGCTCCGGGTACGAGCAGACCAGCCAGCCGCAGTGCGCGGCGGCTGGGTAATGGAGCAGGTTTTCCTGCTCGTCCAGGCCGTTGATCCAGATCTCTCCGCCGCCGGGGGTGACGACGACTATCCAGAAGCAACCGGCACTCGCGTGCCCGTCCTCGTAGGAGGCGATTCCGGAGTCCTTCAGGACCCGTTGCATGTAGTCACCGGCCGTTTCGCCGGGTCGCGGTCTCGGCACGGTGATGCCGCAGCGCTCGTAGGCGAGCGCTGCGGCCGTGTCGGGGTCGGGCGCGTCGATCTCTTCAGCCCAGCGGGTGAAGTGCTCTTCGCTGGTGGAGAGCGGTTCGATCTGATCGGTGACAGGTCCGAGCAGGACGGCGGCGATGAACAAGTCGGTGTCGTCGACGTCCGAGGCGAGGCCGAGGACGGTGTAGGTCTGGGTGGCCAGCGCGGTCATGCGATCAGCCCGTATGTGCCTTGGACGAGCTGGTCGCTGAGGTCCCCCTCGAATGCGGCGATGATGTAGGCGCCGTTGTCGCCTCCCCAGAGCGTTTCGGGGGTCTCGCCGTTCTCGCCTTCCGCGCGCTGGGGGTTGTATTCCAGAAGGGTCGTCGCGGCATTCGTTTCAGCTTCTTCGTAGGTTTCTCCTTCGGTGACGATCGTGAATGACGGGGCGAGGTCTTCCACGCTGTACCAGTCGCCGATGATCGTGTATTTCCTCACGGGTTCCTTCTCGGGTTTTCGATTTGTCCCGGGCCCCGGGAATTCCCCGGGGCCCGGGTTGACCTGGTGTCAGTACTCCTGAAGCCCGGTCCCGGAGGCAGTGACGCCTAGTACGTAGAGATCGATCAACGTGATGGCCTGATCGAAAGTGAGCCCGTGGACCACGTCGCCGCTGACGTCGGTGGCGCCGGTGAAGAGGACGTCGCCGAAGTAGTCGCCCGGGTGAGGCTGGTAGGCGATCATCAGCTCCGAGGCGCGGGGGTTTCGGGGGAGGCGCAGCGGGCTGGCACCCTCATCCGTCCACATGGTCAGCTCGCTGGTCAGGGTCACCGGACGGACTGCGTCGGAGCACAGGGCGTTCTGCGGGGTCCTGATGGTGTGCCAGTGGACCAAACGGAACTGGCCGGTCGGCGGCACCCAGAGGGCGAAGGTTTCGTTGACCGTCGCGGTCGTCATAGTTGTCCCCTTTGAAGCGGAGCGGGTTTCCGGTGCTGGTCGGCTGCCACCACCGACCAACAAGACAACTATACCATTCATGAGTCACGCGCGTGGCGTCTCGACCTTCTCGACACCCCGGCCCCGCGCGGCTGCCGCGAACACCCGTGCAGTACGCGGCCCTTAGCGTCTACAGATAACGCATAACACTGGAATACAAGAGCGTATGCGCGTATCCTGTCTGCATGACCGCCGACACTCTCGACACCGTCGAAGCACAGATGGTGCAGCTACGCGCCGAACTCCGAGCCGCCATACTGGCCGGTCAGCCGAATCGTGCCCGGGCCTTGCGCACCGACCTCGGCGCCGCTGAAGCCACCTGGTACCGCCTTGCTGACGCGCTCACTCCAGCAACGCCCCGCGCAACGCGGACTGATCTGCCTGTCCGCGAGCACGTCCACCAGACACTGGTTCTGCTCGGCGCTCCTGCGGGCCCGCCGCTGATCACGAGCGTGGCCGAAGCCTTCTTCAGCGCGGTAGTGCCTGCTGCCCGGCTCGGCACGATGCGGCGCGATGAGGAACGCTCTTTCCAGAGTCAGCCCGGCGCGCGCCCGTACTACCTGTGCGCGGCGCTCACCGCGAGCCAGCTCACGCCAGCCCGTGGGCTACTCGCCGTCTCCTCTTGGCCGTTGGAACAGCGCCTGGTCACCGAACACAGCGCCAGAGTCGACTACCTCACCCACACCATCCGCGTCGCCGAGCAAGTGCAGCGGATACTTGACGCCGGATCGGATCCGTCTCCGGCGGCCTGGCTGCTGCTGGAGCGCCTCGCACGCAATATCCCCGGCGTAGCTGCTGGTCGCCGCCCCACCCCGGAGCAGGTGATCCGGGCCGCCCAGCCTGAGCACGACGCCCTCGCCCCGGCCGACAACGCTGCCCGGCACGACAGCGCCGAGCGTGCCCGCGCCGAACTCGCCGACCCGGCCCGACTCCTGTTCGGCGCACCGAGGCGACCTGCAAAGTGATCAACGACGCCGGTCAGACGGGCGTGACGCGCGGCGTGCCGTTGCCGGACGGGTCGAGGTGCTTGGGATCCAGGTCGACGGTCAGCACCTGAGTGTCACCGTCGGGGTGGACAGTGAAGACGGTTGCCCATGACCGGGGATCGCGGTGGAGGGCGAGCGCTTTGCGGGCCGCGTGAACGGGGTCGTCAGCGTCGAGCTCGATTTCCCAGATGATGCGGTAGGGGGTCGTCACGACTTCCTGCTTCAGCGTCGGGCGGATGCTTGGTGCCGGTGTGCTGGCCGCCGGCATGACCCGGCGGCCAGCTGCGAGGTCATGCGGCCAGGACCACCGAGACCTTGTCGAGGCTGCGTTCGTTGATGCAGAGGCAGGCGTTCTTGCCGGTCGGGTCGAGCTCGTCGAGCCAGAGGTCCTCGTTGTCGTCGAGGTAGTCGCGCAGAGCCTCTGGATCGCCGAGCGCGTGTGTCGGGACCGCCACCTCGGCGTTGAACTCGTACGTCACTTCTTCGGTGACGGTCAGCTCAACGGTCACGGTGATCTCGCCTTGTACGCCGGAGTCGGTATCGGCGCTGTCCGTGTTCAGCGCCCTGGGGTTGTCGGAGCCGTCAGTGCGGAGCATTGCTGCTGCCTTTCGCTGGTGGTGGGAAGAGAGTGCGAAGCCGCGACTGCCGGACCGGGCGGGGCCGGTCATGCGGCGGTGGCGTTGTGCCGGGCGAGGATCCGGGCGACTTCGGCTGCTTCGCTCATGGTGAGGTTGCCGATCTCTACGACGCCTGTGCGGTTCAGGGCCCAGACGCGCTCTGTGTCGCAGACCTCGTCAGCGTCGTCTGCGATCTGGTCGGCGAGCTGTTCATCCAGGCGATCGGTCTCGAAGCAGAAGCGGGTGTTGTTGGTGATCGTGACGCTTCCTGCGACAGGTCCGTCCCAGGAAGCGACCGCCGCCCAGTCGTCGTCAGCCGCGCCCGGCCGATTGCTCGGGTGTGGCAGCTCGGTCATGCGCAGAGTCGGCAGTTCGGCCCGGAGAAGCTGCATCGCCGCGTACATGGTGTTGGTGAGGGCTTGCTGGTGGAGCTCGGCGTAGGTCGGCGGGATGCGGTCGGGGTCAACGGCCGGGTCGCGGATCTCGACCGCATCGACGGTGAGCGAGCAGGTGCCCTGTTCGGCGGTGTCGGCGTCGTCCGGGTCCCAGTCCTCCACCCACCCTTCTTCGTGCTGGGTCAGCCAGTCGGCCAGCCGGGAGGGAGAGTCGGCCAGGGCGACGGGGACGGGCACGTTGTGCCGCCACGAATACGTGATCTCTGTGGTGACGGTGAGACGCAGCGGCATGGGGGTGAGGGGACCGGCAGATGCGCTGAGGGTCATGGTCGGTTGTCTCCTATGGGGCCGCGCCCGGTGCTGTTGCTGGGGCGCGGCGTCAGGTGGGCGGTGGTGGCCCGGGTCAGTTGTGGGGTGTGGCGGGCCGAGGGGCGCTGTACGGGCGCAGGAGCGCGTCGCCGTCCCACCACCAGAGCCCGGGTTCGGCCTGGTCGCTCAGCGTCAGGCAGAGCAGGTCAGGATCGGGATCCTTCGGGTCGTCCTCGTGGGCGGCCGCATCCGGAAGGAAGTCGAAGAGGGCGCCGACTGCTGCCAGACTGTTGATCAAGCCCCCCAGATTGCTTGGCACGCAGGGGTCCATCCGGCCCCACGCCTGCCGCAGCTCGGCATCGGCGAGAGCGGGCAGGGGTGAGGAGGATGCGGTGTCCCACAGGATGCGACCGGTGATGTCCCGGATGCTGTGGAGCCACAGGCGATCGCGATCGTCCCCGTCCCGCTCCAGGGCCAGGTAGGCGGCGGTCGGGTACATCGCGGTGAGGGTGTCGGCGATCGTACGGGCCAGTCCCTGTGCCTGATGGAGCGTGGCCGCCTGGGCGGCCGCGAAGTCGTCAACCGTGATGTGCATGGGAATCTCCCCTGATCGGGGACCCGCCCGGGTCCGTGCCGGGCGGGCATCCGGGCGGGTCAGTCGGAGGCGGGCAGCAGTTGGTGGCCGGTGCGCTGCCAGTAGCCGGGCGGAGCCTGGTCGGCACGCGTCGGGTACGAAGGGGCAGTGGCGCCCATCGTGAAGCGGTCGTCGCATTGGAAGTACCGGGCACCGGGGAAGAGCTGGGCGGTGACGGAGTCGCTCGGGCAGTCGGCCAGGCGCATGAAACGGTG
Source organism: Streptomyces antimycoticus (assembly GCF_005405925.1). NCBI lineage: Bacteria > Bacillati > Actinomycetota > Actinomycetes > Kitasatosporales > Streptomycetaceae > Streptomyces > Streptomyces antimycoticus. The sequence goes on along the minus strand of NZ_BJHV01000003.1, from coordinate 117,394 downwards.
CGGCTGGCCGAGCCAGAGGGTGTCCCCGGGGCGTAGTCGGTGGGCTTGACGAAGACCGTCTCGTGAGGCCGGTACTGGCTCCGCAGGCGCAGCCCGTGGGTGTCGCTGACGGCACTGAGCGTTTCGAAGAGCTCAAGGTACATTGCGTCGTCCATGCCGGGTGCGCTGTCCGTCTCCGCGCTGGCGCCGGTGAACCAGACGGTGCCCCGGATGTCGATGGGCTCGTACCCGCAGTGCTCGGCGAAGCGGGATGCGGCGGCGTTGGGCGCCTCGGTGCTGCCGAGGTGGTGGTGCATCTCCAGGCCGTAGCGGAGCCTCAGGGTGTCGTACGCGGGCGGGCCGGAGAACAGCTCGGCGAGGTCCAGACAGGTGCCGGGCTCCTTCTCGAAGTCGAGGACCAGACCGTCGGGGCGCAAGGTCACGACGGTGGTACTGACCGCGAGCGGGTCAGCATCGGGGTGCAGCGGCACAGAGTTCTCCCCTGATATCGGAATGCGGGTTTTCGGTGTTGGCCGACTACTACCAACCAACAAGACAACTATACCCCATATAAGTCACGCCGGAGGGTTCGGGGCTGTACTCGCCCCACCGAAATTCCGCAGCTCACACCCCGTTTCCCCGGCCCGGAAACGGCCCTCGGACAAACTTCTTCACCGAGCTCCTCACCCGGCACAAGAAGCCGACACCGTAGCCGCCGCAGCGTCCCTGAACGTCGCTGGCGGGAGTCCGGGCGTGATCATGCCTCAGCCGAGACACCGGACAGCAGCTGGTCCATGGCAGCCAGCACGGACGGCTCGACCCGGTAGTAGTCCCAGGTGTCGCGCCGCTCCGGAGGTAGCACGCAGCCGTCCTCTCCGGCCAAGCTGTCGTGTGCGCTCTCGTCGTCGACTCGAATGGCTGGCAAGGCGACTGCATTCGTTGTCGAAGGACAGTCATCGACAAACGACGTCGCAACTCGCGTACAAAGCCAGGCCCGTTTGCCGAGTCACCGCCGACGGATGCCGACGAGCTCTTCCACCAGGCGGAGCGGGGCGCTCGGCGGCAGCGATGCGGCTCAGCCGGGCACGCTGTTCGCCGATCCCGCGACACCCGGTCAAGGGGAGGAGCGCGTCCGGCTGTACGGCGGCGACCGCATTGACGTAAGCGCGGCCGCCGAGGGCGATCAGATGGGAGCCGCGGTGGAGGCCGAGCTGGACGCTCCCGGGCTGTCTCATCCGTCGCTCATACGGGCCGAGCGGTTCGTCCAGGGAGACGAAGCCGTGGGCAGCGGAGAGGTTATGAGGGTCTTCAAACGTGTCCGTTGTCCGCAGGCCCTGCTTCTCGCTCAGATGCTGTGCGGATCCTTGGGCAGATGGAAGGGAAGGAAGGCGATCTTGATCTCACGGCTCATGTCACCGTTCGCGTGGAACACGAAGTCGTGCCGTTCTTCCGTCGAGTGCCGGCCGTCGCGCTTGTAGTTCGGGTGCTCACGGAATTTCGCGATCGCCTTGGGCATGACATCGCCCGGGGCTCCCGACCGGATGAACAACAGCAGGGCTGCCTTGGTGTCGCGCCAAGTCAGGTAACCGAGCAGTTGGTCGAGGGTGTCCAAGATCGTCTTGGACCCCTTCCAGATCTTGCACTCACCGATGAAGATGTGGCGGTCGTCGACGCGGATCAGAATGTCCGTCTTTCCGGTGTTGTTGAAGACCTCCCCAGCAGCCTGGCCCTCGAAGTGGCTGTTCAGCCCAATGAGAAGAAGATTTCGAATCTCCTCCTCCCCCATCTTGGCGCTCGTTCCCGGGGCCCTCTCCAGCGCATTGCGCTGGTTCCGCAGGACTTCGAGGGCCGCTTCGTAGTGCGCTTCCGCCAGAGCAGGCTCGGGTTGAAACGGCTTGGCCGGGGCCGTCAACTTCTGGGGAACGATCGTCTTGCGCTTGATCGGGACGCTGTAGGTGGCGGCGTCAGGACGCTCTCGCATGGGGAAGCCGAGAGCTCCTTGTATGTTCCTGTTGGCCAGCAGACGAGCCTTGCGGGCCTGGATCTCATTGATGATCTTCTGCTTGGCAGACGGGTTGTAGGCCTTGATTTGCGTGGTGCTCCAGTTGACCCAGCGCTGAATCTCGTCGAGCTGACGATCGAGGCCCAGCCGGATCTGCCGCGCATCGCTGTTGAGTGGCCCCATCCACTCGATCGTCAACTCGTTCCCCAGTTCCGCGGCGGCTGGCGGACTGTGAGTGAAAGTGCTCGGCCGCAGGTAGAGCAGCTGCGGGTCTCCCTTGAACGGGACCGAGATCGACACAACCGTCTGACGGATTCGCGTCTCTTCGTCGAACTGCCGGACGACAGTGAACCCCTCCTTGACCGGGTTCGCCGTGATCCCCTCACGGTCAAGGACGAGGGGTTCAAGGAGGAACTGCTGCTCCAGCCGCTCGCAGATGTCTCCTTCCGGCGAGGACAGCAGGGTGTCCTCATTCCAACGGTTGACTGCATCGGTGATCTTGCTCAGGTTGTGTTCCAGGAAGCGCGCGAGATCGCCGCTGCCGAAGAGTGTGCCGAATCGGGCCGCCATTGCATCAGTGTGAGGGGTGGCACTGACAGTGAAGCCGGTTAGGTCGTCACCGCTCGGTCACCCTTCCGCCGTCGACGCTCCTCCAGGCTCGTGACGCCCTCCCAGCTCTGGAGCTCGTCTTCCAGGGCAGCCTTGTCCAGGGTCAGCTGGCGGATCGCTTCGGCATAGGTCCTCAGCTGTTTGCGGCGGTCAGTGTTCTCCCGGCGGAGCCGGGCCAGGTCGTCTTCGCGCTTCGAACTGTCGTTGGCTGTGGTCTTCGTCTCGCGCAGGCCATCGCGCTGGGACTTGAACCACTCGATGTGGTCGGGGTAGTTCCGGTAGAAGGTCGCGTGCGTTACACCGAGCTGCTTCTCGACGTTGCTCACCGTGGCCCGCCGGCCGAGAAACTGGCTCTCGCCGAGTTCGGCCTCCATCGCAGTGCGGACCTGCGCGTCCGTGGGCAACAGGCGGTTCACGATGCCTCGTGATCGGGTTGGTCGCTCATGCCGGCGGTGGCTGCGAGGAAGTCGACGATCTCCTGGCGTCGGGCGTTCAGGCGGTGGCGGATCAAGGGGGCGAGGTGCTCATCTCGCGCGAGCTTCTGGTCGTAGGCGGCCAGGGCCACCCTCATGCGGGTGACGTTGCCGCTTGTGAGTGCCCGCATGGCTGTCGGTGGCCCTGTGGTCCCGGGAGTACCAACGCCAGGGAAGGCCCGATGCGCCTGCAGGCCAGGTGTTCGCCTTGGGCGGCCAACACATCGTTGACAGGGACACCTTCTACTGCGCGATCGGTGAGGCCATCAACGGACCCGGCGGATACTTCGGCTGGAACCTCGATGCTCTGGACGACTGTCTGAGAGGCGGCTGGGGCGCCACCACTCCGTTCACCTTGCACTGGGACTTCTCGGCCGAGGCTCGGACGCGGTTGGCAGAGCTCGTGCCCGCCGGCGATCGCGAGCTTGCGCTGTTCGACCTGCTCTTGGAGATCTTCGAGGAACGGGGTGTGAGCGTGATCCTTCGGTGACAGCTCGTTGCCGCTAGGCATCGGTCCGGGAGGCGTCATTGGGACTCCTGCGGACGGCGGCGCGTGGGGATGCCTAGGTCGACGGATGGGCGCTGGGCTCGGCGTTGTGTCTCGTCTCGTTTCGCGCGGAGGAAGGTGAGGGTGAGGTCGATGCCTTCGATCTCACCGATCCAGTGCTCGGCTTCCGCGCGGGCCCGGCGGTCAAGCAGGTCGGCTTCCAGTTCCGCGAGGCGGGGCAGCATCTTGGGATTGATGTGCAGCATGGGGCAGCGGACGCAGGCGTGTTCGTGCCAGCCCGCTGTTGACGAGCTCGGTGATGAAGATCCTCGAATCCGCCTCACCCTTTGGAAGCTCAGGGCTGGGCAGGAGAAATCCTCCCTCAGAAGCAGGCTAGGCGTGCAACACATGTGTTGCAGCCGGAGACCGTCAAAATACTCGGGAGTCCCGGCCGGCGACACTGATCCACTGAGGAGCAAACTCGATCACTGCCTCCTGGTCGCGTTCTTCGACGATCAGGGCCGTGCCCTCGATCTGCATGGGGAGCCCCTTGTAAGCGGTGCCTCCGTAGCCGTCGGGGCGGCGCGGGAGCCATTCGAACACAAAGCGAATTGACCATGTTCCGGAGACTGTGGTTAGTGTCGTGCCGTCACCGCTGCAGCAGCGACCCTTTTGGCCGCTGATCAGCTGCACCGTGACTTCAGCGTCGGCCATCTTCTCCAGGTGCCGACTGGGCAGGTCAGCCAAGTCGGTGGCCATGTCTATCAGCACCCGCTGAAAGTCATCACGCTGAGTCACCTCCTCTGCACCGACGAGCTGCTGCGGGTAGCCGAAGGCGTCCATCGCGTCGACGACTGTCGATCTCAGGATGAGCTGTCCTTTCCGGGTGGCATCGTTGACCAGCTGCGGCGCCAGGTCACGGCTCTTGCCAGGCGCCGTGAAATCTCCGTCCGAGGAGACGAAGATGACAGGCAGTCGCCGCCCCGCGCCGTCCCTTTCGCAAGTAGCAGCCGCTCGGACAGCCGTGAGCCAGATCGAGGCATCCCTAGCACCCGCCCCATTCAGGCCCGGCTCCGTGTGGTCCGCTTCCATCTTCAGCGCGGCCAGCGCGTCCTCTGACGCTGTCGGCAGCACGAGGAAGTTGTCCCGGATGTCCGCCTCGAATCGCTTGACTCCCCGGCTGATGTAGTTCTTCCGGCTCAACGCGTGCTCTGGGATGCGCGGGGTGCCCTGGACCCGCTGAGTCGGCGGCAGCAGCTCGTTGAGCGCGCGCCGGGCTCGGCGGTACTCGTTGATTGCCGAGGTCAACCCTTCGTGGTACTGCCGGACGACCTCGTGAAGGATGACGTCCGTGATAGCGAGCGTGTGTCCAGCCCGTTGCGCAACAGCGGAGAAGAGCTTGAAGGCCGGACTGTGCGGCAACACGAATCTCATTTGATTGCTATCAATAATGATCACGGGACGCAGAGTAATGGCTCGCGTCCCGCTCACAGTCTGATTTTTAGGTAACTCGTTCGACGGTGGTGAGGTGTTTCGGAAGGCACTGCCGAAGTTGGCTGCAGCTCGAGCCGCAGGTCAGGGCAAGGCTTGGCGGCGCCGCGGCCGTGCCTCGCCCCTGGCTGCGCCGGCATCGCGCCCGGAGAGGCTGCGTGTTCGAGCGCCAGCTGAGGCAACGCGCGTCGCGTAGATCTCTAAGCGGCTCTCCATCTGACGGCAGCACTGACGGAGCTCTGTGTTCTCCCGCTTCAGCTCCTCGTAGATGTCAGCAGTTTGGGTTGCTGTGGTCCGCCTGGCCTCTGCGGCTGCCGCCTCGGCCTGGAAGCGATGCTTGAGGTCGGTGTGCTGGTGGGTGAGTTGGATCGGTTCAGTCGTTCCCGTACTCAGGCTCTTGACCGACGTACTCGTCCACGTCGCCATCAACATCAAATTCGGTGTCCAGCCCCGCCTGGGTGATTAGGTCGTAGCTGTTCAGGACCAGTTGGCAGCCAGCACAGCTGAAGTAGTCAGCACCGATGGTCAGAGTCACCGAGACGTCGTCGAGGTAGTGGCTGTCATACTCCTCGTCCAGCCCGTAGCCGCCACTGGGTGGGTAGTTGATCTCGACGTTGACTACCTCATCACCTTCGAGGAGGCCAGCGGACTCGCAGGCAGGGCAGGCCACGGTCTCACTGTGGGACATCGTGGCTGAGAGATACTGGCCTGTCTTCCACTCAGCAGCGACCTTCGCGGGGAGAGTCCCGTCAAGCCACTGCTGTCGACGCTGCTTGGCCCTTTCGATCAACGCCTCGGTGCGCTGTTCGAGATTCTTGGCGTTCTGTTCGAGATGTGCGGTGACCGTGGGTTCGCGGTCGCTGCCCACCAGTTCTTCGATGTCACGATCGAGTGCGGTGACCAGGATGGCGGCCTGTGCCCAGTATCTGGGCCACCAGGAGTGGGGCGGGATCGCCATGAAGCCAGCCCCGCTGCTGTGGAGGTACTCATTCCGACCGTTGATGATCTTCATGGCCTCTGCCTGGTCGAAGGGCTTGAAGGCTTTGTGGCATCGGGCCATCAGAGTCTTCGCGCGCACGGAGGTGAACCTGGCGTCGCCCTTGACGAGCCCGCTCGCGATGAGGAGGTTGGTGCCTTCCTCGTTGGGTTCCGCGATCAGGAGCGGTGAGACGCGGGCGAGGGCAGCTTTGGCCAGCAGTTCGAGCGCCAGGGCGGCCCAAAGGGCTTGCTCGTCGAACGACCTGGAGTCATCGTCCATGGCGCGATTGAGGAAGAGCTTCGCTTTGATCCAGAGCGCTTCGTGATCGAAGGGCCTTGTCATGATGCCTCGCGCTTCAGTTGGTAGCTGATCCGCTGGACCTCTCGTTGAGGTTCTTGGACTGCCGAGGCGCGGGCATGGAGGACCCGACGGTTGTCGATCAAGAGCACCTGTCCGGGCTCGCTCCATACGTGCTCGTCAGCGTATTTTTCCACTTCGGTGAAGAACTGTGCCGTCTGTCGGGCCCGTGCATCGCAGGGCAACATGCATCCCGGGTCGTAGCGAAAGCGCCGATCTGCGTATGCCGTGCTGAAGAAGCTGTCTTTACCGCTGCTGATCAGGAAGACGCCGTGATGCACGTGCTCCGGCAGCCACTGCATGACGTGGCCATAGCGTTGCCTGTTCCAGAGGCGAGTCGGTGTCGTGCTTGTGGTCGCGCATGTGAGGATCACGATGTCGGGAGGTTCCGGAAGGTGTGCGCCGTCAGTGTGCAAAGGCTGAGCGCCCTTGCCATAGCGGGAACTGAGGGAATTGGGCTCTGCCTCGGCTGGATCGACTGGTCGCAAGGTGCTCACGGCTGGGCCTCCGCGGCGTGTGGGCACCTCCCTCCATCCCAGGAGCGCGGCATCAAGTTGCACCTCGGCTAGGGTCGCCTGGCCTGCTGCCCACCCTTTGGCCTTGCTCTCTTCGAGCAGGTTCTCCAACATCCGTGCCATGCGGCAGTATCCACCGACGTGGTCCTCGTTCCGCCACCACATTCGAAGATCTCGCGCACGAGGTAGCCGCTCCTGTTCATGCGCGTGACGTGTCAAGGGCTGGTCTGACGCCGTAGTGGCAGCGTTCTGATCTTGGCTGCGTCGGCGTCGCGACCCGAGAGGGCAGCGTGTTCGAGCGCGAGTTGGTTGAGGGCCGTCGCGTAGATCTCCAGGCGGCTCTCAAGGTGACGGCAGTGCCGGCGGAGCTCAGCGTTCTCTCGCTCCCAGCTTCTCTAGTGCTCTGACCGGGAAGGTTCACCGGGTTGACCCAGTGGTGGGAGGGTGTACTCCCATCCGGGTTGCCAGTGCGCCGGAGCTTGGACGAGGTCTTCGAGGCGGGCGTCAGCGAGCAGGCAGTCCAAGGCCCATCGGTTGGCCGAGTGGGCGATCAGCAGAATGCGGCTGCCGTCCCACCGGGTGGCCAGGTCGGCGAGGAAGTCTTCGGTGGCGGCCAGAACCTCGCGGTAGCTCTGGCCGCCAGGGAAGGGCTCGTCGATGTGCTGGCCTCGCCGTGCGACGAGAACTGTCTGCGGGCAGCCATTGAGGTGACCGTAGTTGCATTCCCGCAGGCGGGGGTCGTGGTGGATGGGCAGTGTGGTGCCCGCGAAGGCGATCCGCGCAGTGTCCACGGCGCGGTGCAGGTCGGAGGTGAACACCGCCGCGATGCCGTCGTTGCGGCGGCGGTCGCCGAGTTCCCGGGCTTGGCGGCGGCCGGTCGGTGAGAGGCTGCCCGGCATCCAGCCGGTGGCGATTCCGGCCTCGTTGTCGGTGGTGGTGGCGTGGGTTTCATAGACGAGCCGGATCGGCATCATGGCCCTGCCGGTCATCGTCAGGCCGCTTGGAGAGGGCGTCCGCCCCAGCGGATGCCCTTCTCGCTGCGGATGCGGGCGCGTTCCCTGCGTTGAGCGGCGAGGATGTCGGGGTGGCGGGCGTTGGCGTTGCGCCAGCGCAGGTAGCGGTGCAGGGCCTGGGTCTGTGCGGGGTGGCTGCGATGGTGGGAGCTGGCCAGGGTGAACTGCCGTAGTGGGCCGAAGTGCGCCTCGATGGGGTTGGCCCAGGAGGCGTAGGTCGGGGTGAAGCACAGCTCGACCTTGTTTTTCTTCGCCCAGCGGCGGATGTCCGCTCCGGTGTGGGCGGAGAGGTTGTCCAGGATGATGTAGATCGGGCCGCCGTCGGGTCGGGCGGTGCGGATCGGCTTCAGCGCGGCCAGGGTGTTGGCGGTGCCTTTGCGGCGGTGGTTGACGCCCCACAGCCGGTCGTCGCCCACGGAGTAGCAGCCGTGGAAGTAGGTGACGCCGTGGGTGCGGCGGAAGGTCGCCGGGAGCCGGTCGGGCTTGCCCTGCCTCGCCCAGCAGGAGCCGCCGGTGGGCCGGATCCCCAGGGGACCGAATTCGTCAAAGGCGAAAACCCGGTCCGGGAAGCGCTCCAGCACGTGCTCGATGCGGTCGAGCTTGGCGTCGCGGGCGGGGTCGGGTGACTCCTTCCAGGTCTTTGTCCGCTGGAAGGTGATGCCACGACGCGACAGCAGGCACCGTAAGGCTTCACGGCCGATGCGGATGCTGTGTCCGTGGATGCGGCGCAGGTAGGCGGCGAGTTTGCGGATCGACCAGCGAGTGAAGGGCTGGCCGAGTTTGGAGGGGCGGGTGGTGGCCGTCTGGATGACGACGTTCTCGTCGTCAGGGGTGAGCAGGCGGGGACGGCCTCCCGCCCATTGAGGGTCCAGACAGGCCAGACCAATCTCGTTGAACCGGTGGATCACCTCCCGCACGGTGTCCTCGTCGGCCTGGACTAGTTGTGCGATCACCGGCACGCGATTCCCGCCGGCGGACGCCAGCAGCATCATCGCCCGCCGGTAGCGCACCGAGCTGGTACTGCCCCGACGCACGATCTGTTGCAGCTTCTGCCCCTCTTGGTCAGTCAATCGGCGCACCCGCACAGGCTCGGCCACCACACCTCCAACGGTCGGAACCAACACACCGCCATCCAACCGCGCCAACCGCCAGCCCGGCGAACCTATACGGTCACAGCACTAGGTCGTCACCGGTCTGGGCAGCCTTCGTCCGTTTGGCCTCCTCCCGGGCGGCCTCGGCTTGGAACCGGTCCTTGAGGTCGGTGTGCTGGTGGGTGAGGTGCCAGCGTTTGACGCCGGCCTCGATCGCCAGCTGGGTGACGTTCAAGCGCCCGTTGGACCGGTGCGGGGTGCCGGCGAGGAGACGGTTGATGGCGGCGATGATGTCGCGGCGGACCGGGTCTTGCTCGTTGTCGAGCGGGAGGACGGTCATTCTCGGGCTCCGTGCTGATGTTCTTCGATGATCGCGCGGAGCCGTTTCAGTTCGTGCTGTTCGCGCGCGTGTCGAATGGGTGGTGCGAGGGGGTCGGCGACGATCTCGGTGAGCTCGTCCACGCGTGCCTGGATGACTGTGATGTCTCGGTCGGTGCGGGCGAGACACTGGCAACGGGGCCGGCAGCCGTCGATGTCAGGGGTGACCATGGGGTCGTCTGCGGAGCCTCTGAGCTGGCAGGCTGCGGTGGCCGGGTTGAGGACGCAGGTCATGCCCTCACCATGGTGGATCTGCAGTAGTGGGTTGCCGAGCACGTCACGGGCATGCCGTTCGCTATTGAGGACACGGCCGGCGAACTCGCGGCTGGCGGCCTGGACGCGGTAGCGGTAGGCGTCGGCGGCGGGCCCGCTGACGTGCTCGCCCGCGAGGAGTTGTCGTTCGTCCTCGGCGATGCCTTCCATGCGGAAGAGCCAGTCCTCGAAGGCGTAGTCGTCGAGGAATCCGGCCTCGTAGGAGCCTAACGGTGGAGTCGGGTATTGGAACTATCGGAATACCTCGGTCACCCCCGAGGGCCCCTCTCACAATGAACGCGCCACTAGCGATGGCCGCCTGTGATATCCCGGTAGAGGTCGTGGATGACGGTGTACGTCTCAGGTAGGTCGTTGGTCAGCACGTGGGGCGCACCAAGTACTCCTGTGACCGTGAGGACGGCGGCGACCGTTGCACTCGAGGTTGCCCGCCGTGCCCGTGATGGTGACCGCAGATCGGCGATGATCCTCGCCGCGGTCTCGGCCCCCTCTCGGCCGTCGTAACGGGCCGCGTATGCCCGAGCCCAGATTCTGGCCGCCTTCCTGTGCCGGAGGGAGCTTCCTGGCAGCAGGCCCTCCATTTCGCTGGCATCAAGGACAACGGGACGCTGCCAGGCTTCCTGTGCGGCCTCCGCCAGCGGAACCCGGGTTTCCAGGAGCAGGGCGAGTTTCGCGACGGCTCCGATGCGTGCATCCCGGTGGAAGTGGCCGAGGCGCAGATGTTCAGGGTGGAAATCTGGATCCCGCTGGGCTGGGTCTGGTGTCTTCCATACGTACAGGGTGTCGAGCGGGGGCGGCATATGGGGGCCGATGAACTCTGCGAGATGGTCGTACATCGGCTGGTCCTGGGTGACTTCGCCGGGAGCCGTGAGATCCGCCGGTGAGTAATAGATATCGAGCGTATCCCCCGTGTACGTGTCCAGAGCACGGAACGCCTCGGCGAGGAAGGGGGTTCGGCCTCGACTCACCCGGTCGTGTGGGTGGCCGAAGTACACCCCTTGATACGGCACGCGGGAGAGACGAGCCAGGTAGTGCTGTAACTCGTCCCAGAAGTCGCGCTGGATCCTTTCTAACTCCGCAGGTCGAAGCACCGGTGCTTGGTCCATCTCCCGACGGAAGATCGTGTCCTGGCCAGCCAACTCACGTAGCAGGCGGGAGAGTTGATAGACGGCCTCGCTGCTACAGAGGTCACGCAACTCGTGGTACCTGCCTGCCCTGATGGCGGCACGTGTGACGCTGACGACGCCTGGGAATCTCAGGGTTTCCAAGCGACACCTTTCCCCTCGCGCACGAATCTCTGCTGAGACAGAGCGTGGACGGCTCCGATGCGCTTTGTCCAGACATCCGTCACCGCGATAATCCGGTGGGCCGTTCCCGGCCGCGGCTGCTGACGTCGGCGGCGTAGGCGGCCCAGTCCCCGGCGGACGCTTGCTGCCACTGGACAGCGACCTTGATGTGGACCCCGAGCATCCGGGCGAGGATCGCGGACGGGGACTTCGGTGGCGAGGGTGAACAGCGCGGTGGAGCGGTCCTGCTTGGGCCGGATCCCGATCTTGTGGAGGCGCTGGCCGATCCGGTCGTCGCCGAGGGGGCGTCCCGGCTGGCCTCCGGGGAAAAGCCAGGGAGCGTCCTCCGGGGTGCCGATCTTGGCCTTGCCGCGGCGGGTCGCGACGAGCTCGGGGCAGTGCGACGTCCTGGGCGCCGGCCTCGTGCAGGGCCATCAGCAGTTTCGCGACGCAGTAGGGCGCCGGTGGCTGCCCGGTCCGCAGCAGTGATGGGTCGTCGTGCAGGGCCTGGGCGAGGCTGCGGCGGCCGGCTCGTGTGCGCACGACCGTGCAGACGATGTGGCGGACCTGGGCGGCGTCCAGGTGCTTCTCGACGTTGCCGACGAGTTCTCGTCGACTGCGAGCGCGGCTCGGCGTCGGTGTAGCACGACGGCAGGACGGGCCGCCCTGGGCGGTCGGGCGCCCAGGGCCCGTCCTCATGCCAGCCGCAGCTCGACGTCACCGGCTTCAGGGCCCTTGTCGCCGCCCGTGCCGGTACGCGCGGCGACGCAACTCGTGAACAAGGCCAGCTGGTGAGGCTACGCGGCAGGTACGGTACGCGGCAGGCCCTCGGGGGCAATTGGAGTGCTCCCGAGGGCCGTGGGCGTGACGATGCGGATCAGTGGGGCAGGATCGGGCGGTCGATATGGCGGTGCTCCACCTCGCAGCCGATCCCTGCGGCTCGCAGCCAGGCGCCGATCTCCTCGGCGACGGCGACGGATCGGTGGCGGCCGCCCCCGCAGACCACGTGGATGTCGACTCGGTACCGCTGGGGCGACCCGGCCCAGCGGCGGAGCGTGTCGGTCTCCAACAGGATGCGGGCCTTCTCGGCGTTCTGCTCGACCAATTCCTTCGCGCCGGGGGTGGCCATGACGTACTGGCGGACCTCCGGGTCCAGCCCGGTCTTGTGCAGCATCCGCTCGCGGACTTCCGGGTCTTCGGGCGGGTTGCGCAGAACTCGGGTGTCGACCAGTAAGGCAGTGCCTCGTGGCGCGTCGTGGTGCCCGTCACCGTAGGAGGTGATGACGCTCTGGACGTGGCGGTCGTCGTACAGGCTGCTGAGGTCTTGTGGCGTTGTCTCCATGCTGATTCATCCTCCATTCCGCCCTGGGGCGGTGGTAGTTGGAGACGGCTGTTTCCTGTTTCCTCTTCGTGTGCGCGGTTCAGCCGCTCCAGCCCATGGCGTCGCTCACGGCTTCGAGCCTCGAGGGGTGTTCTCGCAGTGCCCGCACTCGCCGTTTCCGCCCACGTGCGCATTACGGCAGGTGGCGGCCTCGTTCTGGATGAGTGTGGTCAGCCACTCGACCTGACCTGGCTGGAGTGGGACGGCATGGCGCTCATCGCCGGACTCCAGCGCGAGCGTTGCGCGCGGAGCGTTGTCCTCATCCGTGGGGTAAGCGTCAACCAGTTGCTGCAGAGCGACTACCAGGGAAGCGATGTCGGCGGGCTGGTTCATGCGTTCTCCTCCGGGAAAGCCTTGGGTCGCTTGGAGCCCCTCCGGCTGTCGGTGAGCGCCTCGAGGAGCTCGGCCGGCTTCGGCTGCGCGCTGCTGCCGAGGTAGCGGATGCCCTCGCCTTCCGGTGCGGCGCCGGTGTCCTTGCCGATCGGGTGGCGCCGGTTGGTCGCGGTACGCCATCCGTACCGCTCGTCCCACACCAGTGCCGGCACACGCTGGTCACTGCCGAGGATGATGGCGGATGCCAGGTATCCGCCGGCCAGCTGGCGCATCTCGACCTCGGCCTGCTGAGCGACGTCGGCCTGGGCCAGGGTGTCGGCTACTTGCTGCACGTACGGGCGTGCCCGGCGGGCACGCAGTTCGGCCTCCGCGACGACCGCGGCGCCGCGGTGTGTGACGCGCGGGTATCCGAGTCGCTCGGCGGCCTGCAGCGGGGTGAGGTCAGGGTCGGCCTCGATCAGGTCGGCGATCCGCCGGCCCCGCACCTGCGCGAGGCCGGCCTGGGCGGTGGGGAACTTCGCCACGCCCAGCTCGTCGGCGGCCTCCGTGACGGTAATCGCCGGGTTGTCGTCGAGCAGCTCGGCGATCCGCGGCAGAAGCTGGTCTCGCGGGACCATGTCGCCGCTGCCAGTGCGGCGGCCACCGCCGGCACCGCGGCCGGGGCGGCCTTCCTTGAACTGGCGGACGACACCGCGCGGCCAGTGCTCCGTACCGCCGACCATGACGACGTGCTCGGCTAGCTGCGGGGCGCTCTTGTACCCGTTCCAGCTGCCCGGCTCCACGCCCACCTCGGCCGCGGCCTCGTGCCGGTCCAGCAGGTCCTCGTCGTCGTCAGCATCCGTCAGTGCCGGAACGGGCTCTCCGGCATAGAAGGCGTCCGTCTGCTCGCTGTCCCACAGCAGGGCCCGGGAGTCCGGGGAGCTGATGGGGGCTGGGTGTCCTTCTTGGGTGTGCGGCTTCTTGTTCCGGAAGGTACCCAGCGGCATGCCCAGCCGAGCGGCCAGGTCAGCCATGGTCTGTACGCGCTCGAGGCGTCCGGCGCGGATCATCTTTCTTTTCTCCTTCGATCGGGCATTAGGCAGTGGAGGGGTCCGGCAGACAGTTGGGCAGGCATGGCTCTCCGGGCTCTGCGTGGCATCCGTCGCAGCTGCGGGCGGCGGCCGCGATCGCCGGCTGGAGGTAGGCGAGGACGCTGGCGGCATGGGTGAACGGGACCACGGCCGTGGCGGTGATGAGGTACAGGGCGTGCGGGGCGTGGCGTGTGGTGCGGACGTGGATACCGGCGGTGTCGCTGGGGTCGCACAGGACGAGTCCGGTGTCGTGGCGCTGTGTGGGGACGCCGCGGTCTGTCAGGGCGCGGGCGAGCTGGTCGAGTTCGGCGCTCGCGGCGGCGGCCGTGGAGGGCCAGGCGAGATGGGCGCCGCCGGCGGCGGCGCGTGCCACCGCGTCGTCGATGGTGGGGGCTTCGAGTTCCTGGGTGACGTCGCCGGTGCCGTTCCGGGCGAGGTAGACGGGCATGTGGGCTGCTCCTTGCTGGGGTGCTTTCGGTGCCGGCGTGCTGCCACAGCACGCGCGCTACGTGAAAACAATACCCTTACTGCATCACCATCGGCAAGGAGCACGTACCACCCACAGCGCCGTGCGGATAGACTCGACGGTGAGACCACCTTCTCGAGCTTCTCGCCAAGTGGGTTTTGACGGGCTCCTCGCGGAGTGTGTGTTTTCGGTTGGCCGGCGCCCTTGCCACCCGCTTCGGCGGATTGGGCGTCGGCCCCTTACATGTCTGCACTCTGCGTAGCGAAGCACCGACCCCCACAGCCCGGAGACGCGGTGGCCCGTCGGGCCAGACGAAGACCGGCGCGCTCAGGGCTTCCAGGTGCGCAGCTGCTCGGCGACGCGGACGGCGGTGCAGCGCGGATCGTAGAGCTCCCGGGCCAGGGTGGTGAGCTGTTCGCGGGTGGGGTCGACTGGGATGCCGCTGGCGTTGAGGTACATCACGGCGACGGCGCAGGCGACCGTGAGATTGGACCGCTCGAGCCAGCGACACCGGCCAAGGGTGTGGACCAGAGCGGCGGCACGGACGTAGGGCCCGTCATACAACAGGTGCTCGAACAGCTCCCCGCGATGGCGGGCCACAGCGGCGATCGGCACACCGAGGTCATCGGCCGCCGGGTCTCGGCGGCCGGCCCGTTGAGCGACTTCCAGAATCCAGGGCAGGTCGACGTACAGAGCCATGCTCACGCAGCGGCGCCCCGGGGCCCGCGGCGGCGTGCTGCATGTCGAGATCGGCCTCCAGATCGGCGAGGAAGGCACCGTGATCATTAATGAGACGCTGGGCGGCGGCCATGCCCGCCGCCCGGGACCCGGTGGTGTCCTCGATGATGAGGCGCTCCACGTACCTATTGAAGTCCAGGTCGCGGCCGGCGGCGGCGTCCTTGCCGGCGGCGAGGACCTCCGGCTCGAGCCGGAGCTGGGTCTGCTTCTTGTCGCTGCTCATACCCTCCAAGGTAGCAGGGTGGTAGCAGGAGTGGACGGATCCCGCTGGACTCCTCCACGCACGCGGTCTAGTCCCCGCCGGACCTTCCGTCCACGGCGGTCAGCTCCACGTGATGTCGATCGGATCATCGAACCGGGCTACACCCGCTGCTTCGTCGATCCACCCGAAGGAAATTTCTGTAGGAAACATGAGGGCAGACGGTTCGCTTTCCAGCCACCTGATTCGAGGCGTTTCCGGCACTCCCTCATCGGCCGCTTCCGGGTAACTCACCAGAACCGGGCAGGGCATCCGGAGCTGCCGAAGACGCTGTAGATCGTCAGATCCAACGCCGTCGACAAGCACCATGCCACAGTCGCGCGCCAGATCCGTGAGGATCAGGTCCCAGCCGCTCGCCTGTGCTCCCTGCACAAGAAACGCCTGGACATCGATCATCAGCACGCGTCGGCCCGCGGTTTTCAAAGCCTCATGCACGGTGTGCATGTTCGCGGCCCCCGCGAGAATGTACACACCTCCCGACCACCCGGCTTCGGTCAGCTTCGCCGCGACGTGAGTAGCTGAAACCTGGCGGGCAAGGACCGTCTTCGACATGAAGATGGTTTGACGATCCGCCCGAACCTCCGTGGCACGCACAGCCTCACGCGTCTGGGGCAGGTAGACCACATATGAGACAGCATGGAATAACCGCACCCATTTACCGGGCAGCTCGGCAAGTTCTGCTGCCCACTCTTCCCGGTAGCGTTCGATAGCGGTCTGCTCTCCCAGCCGTCCGGCCGCCCAGTGCGCCAGGCGTCGCGCCATCCAGGGCAAGCAGTCGGTTACCTCCGCGAGCAGCATGGGCAGGAGCACCGAGCCGAGAAGGAAGAGAGATAGTTCGGCACTCACCTGCCGCTCACCCACCCCGGCCGCAGGGAAACGTGCTTGGAGGTCGCTGGAGCCGGTCGCCGCTCCGCCATAAGGGCCCTGGCACCAGCCGCATGCTCTGCGCTGAGTTGGTAGAAGCGACGCCGCGGTCCCGTTCGTTCGTTCGATTGCTCCCAGATGCTGGTCACCCACCCGCAGCCTTCGAGCCGCCGCAGGATCGGCACCACACTCCCGGTCGGGCGGCCGATCGCCTGAGCGATCTTCAGCCCGTACAAGTCGTCGTCGCCAGAGAGAAGCACGCCCAGGACATCCACAGTCGCGTCCGTCACACGGAATGGATAAGACATACGGGTAACTCTACCTAGCTAGAGATAGGTCTGCAGACGTTCTCCGGAAGCGCCAGGCTGTCTGGTCGGAGAACGGTCCTCGAGTCGGCCAAGGTCGACCGGCCGCCGGCGGGTTGTGCCAGTCAACGTCAGGGGTGACGCCTGGCATTCGCGCTCGTTGATGAGACGAGGTCATCCCGGATCCGGGGAGGACCTCCGTCTCGCGCCGTACCTGCCCACCGTGGTTTGACGGCACCAGACGAGGGCCCCCATGGTCTCTGTCCCGCGCAGGACTGCGCGGGACAGAGACCATGGCCAGCGGCTGTCCTTTCGCCGGAGTTGGGTGGGAGGCCCGGGGCAGCCGGCTGAGTGGTTGGCGACCTGGCGGCCGCCCCGGGGCGGGGTCAGCCGATGGGCCGGGGGCTCCTCAGCGGGCTCGTCCTGTCCTTCAGCTCATTCCCGGCGGGCAGGCGCTGGCCCCGGGTGACCCGGGCGGCGTCCAGATACCGGGCCGCCTCGTCCTCGCCGATCTCGATGGCGTGCTGGCCGAAGACCAGGGCGATCAGGTCGGCTGAGGTGGCGGAGTGGTCCCCGAACATGCCCACCAGGTCCAGGGCGGCGTTCATGAGATGACGGTGGCGGGCCCGGGCATCGCGGCGGGCACGGTGCTTCTCGAACATCGGTCAGCTCTCCTTATCGGGGCCGAAGCGCGGCTGGTAGCCGGGGCGGGAGGCGATCTCGCCCTCCAGCCAGCGCGCCATCAGCCAGCCCAGGTCGAGGACCGTGCGGGCGGACTTCCAGCGGCGCCGGTCGGCGCGGCTCATCCAGGGCAAAGGCATGGCCGCCTCACTTCTGGTTGAGGTATTCGAGGGCACGCAGCAGCAGCGGGCGGTGCGCGGCATAGAGGGTGCGCCCGGCCGCGGTGACCGCCGCCTCGAGCTGTTCGAGGGAGCCGAACGGCCACCAACCTGCGTCCGCAGCGTCGCTGCCGGCGGTGGCGGTGACCTGCTCAGGCAGCTGGTAGAGGGCGCTGGTGGACGCGACCCAGGCGTAGTCGGTGGTGCGCCAGTCGTCGACGACCTGGCGGCCGAGGATGATGGGCTGCTGGTCGGTGAGATTGACGCCGGTTTCCTCGCGCAGCTCGCGCTTCAGCGCGGCCGGGACCATCTCGTCCGGGTCAACCATGCCGCCCGGGATGGCCTCCACCCCGATGTCGTCGCGGGTGATCAGCAGAACCCGCCGCTGCTCACCGGTCCCGGCGACCACAATCGGGTCGGCGGCGGCGTTCTCCCCCCACTTGCCGAGGTTGCGCCCGGTACGTCCGGTGCGACCGTGCGGGTGCAGCGGCCAGCCCCGTGCATCGACCGTGAAGGGCACCAGGGCGTTGGCCTGCCGCTCGGCCCAGTCGGGCACCAGGTCCGGCGTGGCGCCCCGGTCGACCACCCAGCCGGGCACGTGCTGGGCCAGCGCCGCCGGCCGCAGCTCGGGCGGGCTGATGTCCACCGGCGTGTACTCCGGCCAGCTCGCCGACCAGCAGCGCCGGTTCTCGGGCACGGGCACGCCGGGGTGGTCAACCGGGGCGTAGAGGGTCTCGTTCATGTATTTCTCCTGGTCGGTCTGGTGTGTGCGGCCCGTCTCACGTAGGTGATGAGGGCCAGCTTCGTAACAGGGTTCAGAACACTTGGACCGTGGCTGGCGTCAGGTGGTGGCGGGTTCCTTGAACATGGCGACGAGCTTCACGAGGAGCGCCTCAGCGTCCATGAGGTGCCCAACGAGCCAGCTGACGTTGGTCGCGTCGACCGGTGCGTTATTGGCGGCGTACACGCGGACGGCTTCGATGATCTCGGCCTGGTCGGCGGTGCGGACGATGTCGTCCGCACCGCCCGTCGCGAAGGCGTTGGCGATCTGCGTGAGCAGTGCCTTGGCTGCCGTCAGGTGGCCGCTGACCACTATGCGGCTGGTGAGGTCTGTGGGCCCCATCCCGGCCACGTAGATCCGTGCGCTCTCGATGAGCACGACCTGTTCGGCGATGCGGACGATATCGGCGGACATGATCACTTCTCCTGTGTGGGTCGATGCGTTGCGCCCCGCACCGGATTCGAACCGGCTGTGGATCCCGGACGGGGCTGGGGTAGGTCAGAGCGCGGTGATCTGCCTGTCGAGGTCGTGGACGGCGAGGACGTCGATGACGGGCCGGTTGTCCGGCAGGTAGCGGACCGTGCCGCGGACCATGACCCGCGCGCCCTCACGAAGCGATGCGCTGTAGTTGCGGCGGGTGTCGGCATCGAGGCTGCAGTAGGCGGTGTCGCCCGCCGGTCCGGTGACGACGATGGTGGCACGCACTGCCGAGGCGGGCCCGCTGCTGGCGATGCGGGTGATAGTGCCGGTCGCCGAGACGAAGGTGCGCTCCCGGATCTGGTCGAGGGGCTTGCTGATCTGGCCGAGACCGTTGTCGTACTCGACGGGCAGCTTGCCGGGGGCGGGGGTTACAGCGGCCATGACGGGGCTCCTTGTCTGGTCGATGGTGCGGTGGTGGTGGGTAAGGGCCCGGCCCGAGGGCTGGACCGGACGGGGCAGGCGTGGGCCAGGGTGTCCTCGGCGGTTGCCTACAGCCACTGGAAGGCGTCGCGGACCTGGCCGGCCGCGGCTTGCAGGTTTTCGGAGTGCAGGCGGTCGTCGAAGTCGAAGGGATCGTCCATGCCCTCGGTGACGGCGCCGGCCGCGGCGTCCAGGACGGCGGCGAAGGCGCTGTGCACGCCCGCGTCCTTGAGGGCCTGGACGACGTCGTCATGATCGGCACCGCCGCGGTTGACCGCGTCGGCGAGCAGGTTCAGCGCGGCGGCTGCGGCGGGGGCGTAGCAGGCCAGCTCACTGTCGGCGCCAGTGTGGCCCCGGTCGACGGCCGTCTCGATGGCCGTGATGCGGGCGATCTCCTGCGACACGCGTTCCTCCAGTGTCTTGAGGTGGCCAGGGGTGCGAGCGGCGGCAGCAAATGACGTGCGCCTCGACATCGCCGAGAGCGGCGGTGTCGGTTTTCCCGGCAACTCCATAATGCATTCTTCTATTATGCATTTCAAGAGTATGCAGAAAGGATCTCGGTCATGCCGGGTCTGCATCGCCAGGGCCGGGCCGGTGGACGGGCAGATCGAAGAGGGGGAGGTGTGTGTGCTCAAGTTCGAGGCGCTCGATGAAGGCGTCGCCTCTCGCCTGCACGCAGAAGGGGCACAGGTGCCGGGAAGTGACGATCCAGCCTCGGCTGACCATGTCCTCGGCCCAGGCCGGGTCCAGCTGCTGGGTGGGAAGGGTCAATTCGTAGTCTTCGTCGGGTCCTTGAGCATGGAAGGTGGCGCCGCAGCTGTCGCAGCCGACGACGTAGACGGTGCGGGGCACGAGGCTCATCGGTCCTCCGAAGGGCCGGGCCAGCCATTGGCCAGGCCCGGCCAGTCGTGAAGGGAACGGGCTGTAGATGTGGTGTCTCAGGACGTTGATCGCACGGCCACGCTGAGGATCTCCTCGAGCCCGACCGCCAGTGATCGCGGCCGTGGCACCAGCCACCAGCACATCTAGAAGGGGGACTCGTCGAAATGGCCGGTGGCAGAACTCACCCACGGGTCGTCATGGTGGGCGGGGACGGGCTCGTAGGCCGGGTCGGGGCTGTACCTGTCGCAGACGCTGTACTCGCTGAATTCGGCGTCGTACGTCTTGCCGGTGCCGTGACATCCGGTGCAGTCGGCCGCGTGCGGGTCATCTTTCTCGCCGCGTTGGCAGGCCATCGGCTCCTCGAGGACGGGGGCGCCGTCGTTCTGCCAGATGACCGGTTCGACCACGACGCCGGATCCGCCGCAGCCGCCGGGGCAGTTCGGCGGGTGCGGGTCGTTGTCCTCCAGGTGCCGCTGGTACTGGCCTCGCAGCCAGTCACGGGCGGCCCGGGCGGGCAGGGTCATCTGCCAGTCGGCCCGCCGCAGGGCGTTGGCCGCGGCCGCGGCATCAGCGGCCTGGTGCGCGTTGTCCGGGGCGGCGAGGGCGACCAGGTCGGCGATGACGGCGCGCAGCAGCAGGGCGGTGCGTTTGCGGTCGGTGGTGTAGTCGGGAGCGAACGTGTCGTCACCGCGGATGGCGGCGTACCGGGTCCAGAACTCTTCCTGCACCAGCTCGGTCAGCAGCCGCGGGATGCAGGGTGTCGGGTCGTAGGCGGGGTGGACTGGCGAGTCGGCTTCATCGGCCGATGCAGCGGTGGGGATGGCGATGGCCACGGGTGGGTCCTGTTTCTGTCGGCGGGGTTGGGTCGGGAGGCCCGGGGCGGCCGGCTGAGTGGTTGGCGACCTGGCGGCCGCCCCGGGGCGGGGTCAGCTGGAGAGCCGGACCGGCATGATCAGGTAGGTGAGCGCGTCGTCGCCCAGAGCGTTGCCGTCCTCGTCGAGGCCGTTGAGCAGCGTGGGGTTGGTCGGGCCGACGATGCCGAACTGGATGGAGTGGGCGCCCAGGGCATTGAGGCCGTCCAGCAGGAAGCCGGGGTTGAAGGCCATGGTGAGCGGGGCGCCGGTCACGGTGTCGAGCTGGGCGTCGATCCGGTCACGGGCCTGGGCATCGTCGCTGCTGCCGGCGGTCAGTGACAGCACGTTCGGGCTGAAGTGGAGCCGGACAGGGGTGCTGCGTTCGGCAACCAGCGCTACGCGCTTGACCGCTGCGATCAGCTCGTCCCGGTTGACGATGGCGGTGGCGGTGAACTCGGTGGGCCACAGGGTCTTGTAGTCGGGCAGCTGGCCATCCAGGGCTCGCATGGTGGTGCTGCGGGAGGGGCCGGACATGCCGAGGACGCCCTGGCTGGTGGGGAGGGCGAGGTCGGCCTGCTCGGCCTCGGCGAACATCTTGGATGCGTCCAGCAGGGCTTTGGCGGGGACGAGGGCCTGGCCGCTGGTGGTGTCGCTGGTGGGCTTCCAGTCGATGGTGCGCACGGCGAAGCGGTAGCGGTCGGTGGCGGCCAGGGTGAGTTTGCCGTCGGTGACGGTCATCTGGATGCCGGTCAGGACGGGCAGGGTGTCGTCGTGGCCGGCGGCCGCGGCGACCTGCGCGACGGCCTGGTGGAGGTCGCTGCCGGTCACGGTGCCGGATGCTTCGCCGGGCTGGGGCAGGCTCGGGTACTCCTCCTGCGGCAGGGTGTGCAGGGTGTAGCGGATGGTGCCGGAGGTGATGCTGACCAGGCTGGAGCCCTCGAGTTCGATGTCGATCGGGTGCTTGCCCTTGAGGGTGCGGGTGATGTCGACCAGCAGGCGGCCGGGGACCAGGACGGTGCCGCCGCTGGAGACGTCGGCGTCCGTGGTGGCCTCGGCGGAGACCTCGTAGTCGAACGCGGCGACAGTCAGCTGGCTGCCGGTGGCGTCCAGTTTGATGGCGGACAGGACGGCGACGGGCGGCCTGCTGGGCAGGGCGCGGGCCGCGTCGGCGACGGCGGCGGCGAGCGGGGCCAGGTCGAGGCGGAGCTTCATGATGTTCGTTCCCTTTCAGATAGTGGTGCGGGCGGCGCGGGCCGCGCGGACGGCCCACTCGAGGACGGCGACGGGGACGGATACGCCGCGCATGGCCTGGATGACCAGCCAGCTGTCGCGGCCAGGGGTGGAGTCGGGGCTGCCGTATCCGGCGGCGGCCACCTCCTCCCACGCGCGGGCGGGCGCCGCGGTGTAGCAGGCGCTGCACAGGTCGATCCCCAGAGGGTTGGGCGCCCACCAGCAGCCGCCGTCGCAGGCCGCGGTGTCGGTGCATCCACACGCGCGGCAGAAGGCGATCTCGTAGCTGGTGTCGTGGAAGCCGGGGTCCTTGCCGACATCGAGTGCCGGCCATTGCTGCTGGCAGCGGGAGCAGGTGTGGACCGGGCCGGTGTGGTCGGTCCGTCCGGGCAGCCACCGGTCCCTTGTGCTGCGGCTGGCGCGTCCGCAGGCCGGGCAGTGCTCCAGGACGGCGCGGTCCTCCACCGTCACGTCCTCGACCACCAGCTGGGTGACCGGGACGGCGTACGGTGCGTCGGCATCGCACAGGGCGAAGCGGCATTCGGAGCGGGTGGGGTATGCCTCTCCGCGGCCCCAGAGGTACTCCGGTGCCGGAGAGAGATCCGGGCTCGAGGTCGGCGGGTCGGGGCGGTAGCGCATCCCGTACATGGCGCGCGGCCAGGCGCTGACGGCGGCTGCGAACTGGCGGGCCGGGACGTGGCCGAGGGCCATCAGCAGGCCGCCTTCATCGCCGAGCTCGATGAGCGGCACGCCGTGCAGGGTGAGGCCGAAGTCGGCTTCGGTGGGGGTGAACGCGGCGGCGTCCATGGGATACTGGTCCTCGGGGACGATGGCGCAGGCCCGCAGGCCGACGCCGTTGATCGTGGTGTTGAGCGTGTGACGCGCTCCGTCGACGGTCAGCTCGGTGCCGAGGGTGGTAGCCCAGGTGGCCACCGCGGCGGTGTCGCCGTCGGCGAGCACGACGTTGAGGCTGTGGGTGGGCTGTCCGGGCGCGGGCCGGATTGCCCAGCTCATGTGAAGGTCGGCGCAGGGCAGCTCGGGGTGTGCGGCCATGAGGTGTTCGGCCAGTTCGGCCACGCCGGTGCCGGCGGCGTGGGGGTTGGTACGTAACCAGTCCAGGGTGTGGGTGCGCGTACCGAGGGTTGCGGATGAGCCAGTCACCGCGGTCCTTCCTGTGTGGTGCGGCCGGCGGTCGGAAAGAATCGCTCGCCCTAAGGTGTGTCGTCTTCTCAGTGGGCCGGGGCGGGCTGGGTCAGGTGTGCAACGGCCGCCCCGACGGCTGTGGTTGGTCAGTGAGTGTGGGCGGGGGTGGTGAGGTGAGTGCGCAGGTGGGAGTCACCCTCGCCTTCCAGAGCGGTCCTGGTGCTGTGGGTCTGGCGCCAGGAGCAGGCGCTGCACCGGGCTGTGTAGCCGGTCCGTCCGGTGCAGCCCGATGCCGGGTCCTTCGGCTGGCCGGTGTTGGAGACCTGGTGGGTGCAGACGGATTTGTCGGCGTGGACGGGCTTGATGGTGGCGATGATGCGGGCCACGGGGGTTTCCTCCTTCTGATCAGCGGCGGCTCGGGGTATGAGGAGCGGGTCGGTGGTGTCGGGGGCTCGGGTCAGGCCGCGGAAGGGCCGCACGGTGGTGGTGCCGTCAGCACGCCGGATCGCGACATTGCGCGGTCCTGCTGCGGGACGCCGGCCGGGCCAGTGGAAGTCCAGCCAGCTGCCGGCGATATCCGGTGCCCGGCGGGCGCAGAACGCGGTGATCACGATCACGGGTTCGCCGCGCTCGAGGTACGCCCGGCCGGTCAAGCCGGTCATCAGCTCGGCTCGCTGCGGGTCACGGCCGCGTCGTGGAGGCGGTCGTTCAGCGCGGCCACCTGCTTCTTCAGCTCGTCGACCTTGGCGGCCGGGGTGACGATGTCGAGGGCGTTCTGCCAAGGGTCGTTCTCGGATGAGTGCTCGCCGATGGCCTCGGCCGGGGCGATCGCGTAGGCCAGCTGGTCGGCCACGTCCTCGACGCGGTCGCGCTGATCGATCGTCTTGCCGAGTTCGCGGTCCAGCTCAGCTACGCGTTTCTTCAGCTCGTCGCGCTCGTTGCGGTGCTTGTCGCTTTCGGCCCGGGCCTGATCCAGCGCGCACCAGGGGCAGGTATGGGTGTCCTCGGAATCGACGGCCCAGTCCGCGTGCACGCCCTTGGGACACGCCTGCGGAGTCATCGTGTCGAGGCTGTCGTCGCGCTCGGGGATGTACGGCGGGTTGTTGGCGTGGGCGGCGAGGAACTGCAAGGTCTCGGCCTGGGATAGGCGTTCGTTCGGCGTGGTCATCGGGTCTCCTCGTTCGCGACGTCGATGGTGTGCGGGGCAGGGGTAGCCATCAGGCATGACTCCTGAAGGTGTATGGAGGGGTCAGAGGGGGCGGCTACTGTCCCGATCGCTCGGGGAAGGCGTCGTGGGTGGCGCCGTCCAGTTCTCGTCCGGCGGCGCGCTTGCCTACGAGCCGCATCTCAACGAGGTGGCCGAGGCTGTCCACGGGATCGCCGACCAGCACGCTGCGCGCCTCGGGCCTGCTTCGGATGACGAGGTATCCGGACGGCGCCAGGCCCCCCACTGCTTGAAAAAGAACGGGACACCCGCGACTTCGCACTCGTCCCGCAGGCCGCGAGCCCATTGAGGGCGCATGGGGCGGGCGCCGTGCCCGGACTCACCGCCGGCGATGACCCAGTCCAGGCCGTGCCACTGTGTCGAGCGGCCACGGACGGGGCAGTCGGCCCAGCGGTGGCACTCGGGGGTGAACGCGTCCGGGTGTCCGCATGTGCCGTCGTCGGGGTCGACGTATCCGCAATCGGGCACGGGGCGCAGCCAGCGGGTGAGATCCACGGCGCCGATCAGCGGTTCGCAGCTGACGAACCTCACCGCGGCGGGGGTCTGCAGAAGGGCGGGGACGCGGGTGTCGGCCCATTGCTGGTTCTCTGCGCTGACACCGATCCATACGTTCGACAGGGGCCATGCGGCCTGGGTGACGCGCTGTTCGGCGTCGTCGGGCAGCCCGGGGATGCGATCGGGGTTGCTCTTGGAGACGGCCCACGCCATGGCCGAGCGGAAGTGCGTGCCGGGTGCGTGTCCCGAGCCGCAGCGGCAGGTGTCGGTGAGGACGGCGCGCATGCGCGCGTGCCGCTTGGTGAGGATCTGATAGGTGTGCCGCGGCGTGAGGGCCATGATCGCCCAGATCCTGGCGATGAATTCCTCGGGCACGCCCTGGTGGAAGATGTCGGAGACGGAGTTCACGAAGATCTTGGCGGGCTTGGGCCAGGTGAGCGGCTTGGTGAGCCGGTCCTCGAGGAGGTTGAGGTTGCCGGTCCAGTCAAGACGGTCGGCCGTGCGGTGGGCGGTTCCAGCGAACGCGGCCGCGATCTTCAGGTTGGGGTTGTGGGAGCGGATGCGGGCGGTCGTGATCGCGTAACACGAGTCGCAGCCGGGTGAGACGCGATCGCAACCGATGACGGGCGACCAGGTGGTGTCCGTCCACTCGATGGCGGAATGGGTAGCCACGGTGAAGCTCTCCTTGGGTTCGGGCCCCGCCGAGCGGACTCGGCGAGGCATTGAGGGCGTTCGGCCAGGCCCTGCAGGGCCCGCGGCGTCTATCCGAAGAGGCCCAGTTGTTCGCCGGTTGCCTGCTGCTTGGCGTAGTGGGCCCGCAGGAGCGGCGCCCGGGCCTCACGGCAGCAGGTGCACCACCGCCACAGATCGACGGGCTGCCCGTCCGGGTGCAGGTCGCCCCAGTACTCCCACCACTCCCCGCCGGTCGTGGTGATGCCGGTGAGGATGGTGGAGCCGACGGTGCCGACGACCCAACCGCGGAACCCGGTGCGGGAGTGGCCCGGCTGGTTGCCGGGGAACCCGTGACGCTGGACGGCGTCACCGCGCTGATAGGGACTGTGCGGCGGAATGTCACCGCCCTTGGTGGTAGCGAACGCTTCGTGGAGATGTTCCGGAATGTGGTCCGGAACGGGATGCCGGGGCGGCTCCGGGGCGGCCATCTACTCGGGCTCCTGTGGTGATTTCCGCGTCGTGCGCTGGCTGGTGTCGTCCGGTCGGCTGTCCTGCGGAAGAGCTGATGTGGCCGTCCGGGGAGGGGGGAGTCCGAGGCGTTCGGCCAGGGAGCGGCGGGCCTCGGGGTCGTGGGCGGTGTCGTGGATGAAGGCGACGACGGTGGCCTTGAAGCCGCGGAAGACCCGGACCTCGTCCTCGGCGATGCGCAAGTCCCGGCGCAGGATCGGGTCAGTCATCTCGCCCTCCTGCGCCGGCCGTTGTGGTGCGCTGCTTCCGGCTGCTGCGGTGCGAGGCTCCGCCGCCGGTACGGGCCGGGACGGCCCGTACCGGCGACGTGATCCCGGCACGGTGGGATCGGGGTAAGGCCATCGGTTACCCGTCCTGCCGCGCCTGGTCGCGGTTGTTCCAGGCGTCCCTGACCTCCTTGGAGATGACGCCACGGTCGGACACCTCATAACCGTTGCCGCGAGCCCAAGCGCGGATCTTGGCCTTCCCCTGCTTGGTGCCCGGCCCCGCGGCGGGAGCCGGGGTCTTCCCGCCGGTGGTGACGTTCCGGAGCTTGGCCCGGGCGGCCGCCAGCTTGTTCTCCAGCGACTCGATCTCGTCCCGGGCCTCCTGGGCCTCGATGTCCTTCTGGCGGGTGGCGACCAGATCGTCCAGGTTGCTCTTCACCCGCTCCGCCTTGGCGCGGATCCTGGGGGCGTCGCTCTTGAGAGCCCAGGCCAGTGCCGACAGGTAGGCGCGGCCGCGCTGCTGGGCGTGGTGCTGGGTCAGTTCCTCGGTCTGGGCGATGGCGGCGATCTCGCCGTCGCTCAGACCGGTGGACTCGCGGATTTCGTCGATGGTCTTGGCCTCTTTGAGCATGGCCACGACGGTGTCGCGGGGGGTTCCGGTGATCATGCGGACTCCTTGGCGGCGGCGCGGAATTCGCGGCGCAGGCGGTTGCGATCGTTCCGGGTAGTTCCGGCCCAGACGCCGTAGTGGGTCTTGGAGGGGTTGTCGAGGGCCCAGGCCAGGCACTGCTCCCGTGCAGGGCAGGGCCCGCACAGCAACTGGGCCTCTTTGCGGTCGTCTTCCTTCGTGGAGAAGAACAGCTCGGGGTCAGCTCGGCACGGTTCGGTGCCGGTGAGGCGCGGGTACGGTGCGCGGCGGCTCATGACGGCTTCTCCCACTCCTGCGGCCGCACGTTGCCCAGCGCCCCGACGGTCGGCAGCAGGAACTCGAAGGGCTCCCATGCCTCGAGCTGGTACAGGTCCAGGAGCTCGAGGCCGAGCTCGGCGCCGGCCGAGTGGTCGTTGAACGCCAGGTCCTGCTCGGGGAGGGCGCAGGCGTTGCCGTCGTCGTAGGAGTCGGCGGCCGCGTCGATGTCGGTGTAGGCGACGACGACGCCGGTGTCGGTGCGCTCCAGGATGTACAGCCGCCGGACGGGGGCTTCGTCGGGGTCGACGTCCGGTCGGCGGACCCAGGTCTGGCGGGTGGCGGCGATGACGGCCGGGTCTCCGGCGTCGGCCCGATCGGTGACCTGCTGGTATGCCTCGGCGCGGTCGAGGTGTTCGCGGTCGATGAGGTTCTGGACGGCGACTGTGAGGTGGTCGCCGAGGGCCTGGGCTCCGATGAGGTCGGTCAGGAACTTGAGGTAGGTCACCGGTCGGCCCTCCCTTCGGCGCGGGCCGGGCCGGGGACCTCGACGGCGGCCAGGAGCGTCTGGAGGGCGGAGGAGTTGTAGGCGTGCTTGGAGCTGGCGGGGCGGCCGCAGCTCCAGCAGTCGCTCTCGGCTCCTGCCCAGCTGACCGCGCAGGGCTTGCACACGAAGCTGAAGCTGGTGGAGCGGCCGCGCTGGCCGATGCTCCGCAGGATGGCGGCCACTGCGGCGTCGGGGCGCCGGACACGGACGGAAACGGGCATGATGGATGTCTCCTTCTCCGCTGTTGCGGGGTGAGGGGCCCGGGGCGGCCGGTGGTTTCTCAGGCCGTTTGCGGCCGTCCCGGGGCGTCGTCAAATGACGATCGGCTTCCTTTCGGCTGCCTCCCACTGGAGCTCCCAGTCGGGGCGCAGCCCGCGGGCGGACCAGTCGGCGCGGCAGGTGCCGGTGGGGATCGGCTGGCCGGACATGGTGTGCAGTTGGGCGATCTCGCAGGCGCGCAGGGCGGCGGCCATGGCGGCGTTGGCGTCCTCGGCGAGGCCGGTGAAGACGTGCACGCCACGGCGTTGGGTGTCGGCGCGGTGCTGGATGGGGACGTCGATCTCCCACATGGTGCGGCTCATCAGTCCTCGGCCTCCGCATCGGGCTCGTAGACGGAGGTGGCGGTGACGGGTACAACGACGTAGCCGGTGCTGTCCTCGTCGTCCTCGCCGGGCCCGAACACCGACAACTCCTCGGCCGCATCGGGGCTGCCGCTGTCGGGGATCCAGCCCGGGGTCAGGCCCGGCTGCTTGGTGTCGTGCTTGGCCAGGGCCTCGCCGTGTGCGCGGGCGGCGTCGCGGTTGGTGTAGTGGCCGAGGGGGACCAGGTCCTCGCTGTGCTCGGTCCGGTAGATGGTGACCTTCACCGGCTCGCCGGGGGCCAGTTGCGTGATGCCGGGGAGCGCGGCCTCGGCGCGGTCCAGGCGCTGCTGGAGCTGGTCGATGTGGGCGAGGAGGCACGGCCTGTCGTGGTCCCGGGCGGTGACCAGGTCGTGGATGTCGGTGCGGCGCTGGTCATCGAGCGGGTCCTCGCCGGGGTCCCAGGTGTCCAGCTCGATCTCGAGGATGTGGTCGGTGACCTTGTAGCTGGGCGGGGTGGACCAGCCGGTGATCTCGCCGTCGCTGTTGCGGGTGACGTGGGTGAGAGCGGACTGGCGCCAGACGGAGAGGTCGCCCTCGCAGTCGGTCACGAAGAAGGGGTCGTCGTGGGCGGCCTGGACGCGGTCGCGGATGGCGGTGAGCCAATCGGGATGGGCCGGTTGGATCAGCTCCGGGGGGTTGTGGGGAATGGTCACGTGGTTCTCCTGGTCCATCGGAGGTCGGGCGGTCGAGCGCCGTCCGGGGTTCAGGGAGAGGCGGGCGACTTCCATCACCAACCGTCGAGAAAACTATAACCTATATCGATCACCACTGTCTATCGTGAGGCCCTCTGCGGCGGTCGCGCCCGGAGAGTCGGGGGCTGAGCGGCAGGCGGGCAGGGCAGCTATGACGCGGGAGCTGATGATCCGGTCGAAGCCCTCGGCCGCATGGTCGAAGGAGGCAGCCAGCCCGTACTGGCTGTCCACGATCTCCTTCGGAACATGGCTGTCGTCCGGCCGCCGGGCATTACGCCGCTGGCACTCGGCCAGCGAGGTCTCCATCCGGATGGCGATGACCGGAACGCTGTGCCGACGGGCGGCGGCGACGAGCTTGGCCCGGTCGGCCGCCTTCGCGTTGGTCGCGTCGACATAGCACCCCAGCTGCCTCGCCAGCCGACATTCCAGGATCAGCTCCAGGGCGGCGACCGCATCCGGAGTGGCGCTCTGGTCCCCCGCATTGCCGGCCACCATCTCGCGGAAGGCATCGAGGGAGAGGACAGCGTCGGCCGGCCACGCCCTGGACAGGGTGCTCTTGCCGGATCCGGCGGCGCCGACCGGCACGTACAGCCCGTGCGTGGGATCGATCGAGTTGGCCATGAGGCTGGAAGAGGTCACGAGAACTCCGTCACGGGTCGCGGGTGTCGGCCAGCTCCTCCCGGCCCGGGAGGTGGGCGGGCCAGATCGGCAGAGCCAGGCGGCAGCTCAGCCGGTGGGTGCGGTGGCGCGCGGAAGGTCGATGCAGCCGCCTTCGGGGAAAGGCGTGCCGTCCCACCGGATCCGTCCGGGCCTCACCTCGGCCGTGAAGCAGTGGGCCAGCTCCTCGGCGGCCTGGAGGGTCGGCCGGGCGTTGTCGCGGCCGAGGACACCGATCTGGCCGAGCCGGATCAGGTGGGGCCGGCCGCCGCGGAGGAAGGAGTGATGCAGGCCGCGCAGGACGGCGTAGGTGTCTCCCCTGCCGCGGGTGATGTAGTGCACGACCCTGACCTGCCCTTGAGCCGCGGGGTGGGTGAAGTCGCGCGCATACGCCTGGCCGAGGGTTTCGAAGCAGCCGTCCAGGTCCCGGCCGTCGATCGCGCTCAGCGTGCCGATCTCGCTCCAGCGGTCACTCCAGTCGTACCCGATCGCTTGGGCGAGTGCGGTCCACAGGCGGCTGGAGTTGCCGTATCGGGGGTCGACGAGGGTGACCTGGCGGGCCTTTTCCACAGCGGCGTAGCATCCGGGGTCGATGAGATGGGCCGGCCACAGGACACGCAGGTAGCTGGGCTCGATGGTCTCGCCGAAGGCGGTGTAGTCCTGGCCGTCGACCTGTGTGACGGTGACGCCGTCGCAATCGCGGCCCGTGCAGAGGATCAGCCCGGCGGACCAGGCGGCCTCCCGGAGACGGTGCATCAGGTCCGTGTTGCTACGGTCGACCCAGCCGGTCACGGCGGCCCGCTGCTGCCACATGCGGCCGTCGTACCCGGGCTCGTGGAGTCCGGGCTGAGAGTTGTCGGTGAGGTAGCCGGAGCGGTTGGCAGCTGCCAGAACCGGTACGAGGGGCGCGGTTTCCTCATCCGGTCCGTAGTTGGGCGAGTAGCCGGGCTGGGATGCGATCTTTCCTTCGAGCCACAGGGCGGTCAGGTCGCCGAGGTCGGCGATCGAGCGGGCCCCGCGCCAGCGGGCGCGGTCCGCCCGGCTCATCCACGGGAGTCGGAGACGGGGCACGGTTTCGGTGTCCTTCCTGGAGCAGGGATGTGTGGGTGATTCGGGTGCCGAGCCCGGCTCGGAGTTCCGGGCTCGGCGGTCAGGACGCTTTCGGCTTGCGCAGGCGGCGGGGCCTGGAGGCACCAGCGGGGTTGTCCGGAGGGCGCTTTCCGCTGCGGCCCCACGTACCGGGCGCGACGCCCGCCGGGTTGACCGGGCCGGGGTCCGGGGCCTTGATCTCTTGGCCGCGCGGGGTGATCTCGTACCAGCTGGCCATGGCAACTTCCTGATCAGCGACTGTGGATGTTGACGTTGGTGGTCTGCGTCCGCATGCTCAGCGGCCCATCGCGCGCAGGCGGTCGACGGTGCGGGTCACCGCGGCGTGGAGTTCATCGACGGTGCGGCCGGCGGCGTCGTTCCAGACGGTGACGTCCGCCACCCCGAGCGTTTCCGTGAGAGCAGCCGTGGCAGCGGAGGCGAGGACGCTCGACTCGTATGCCTCGGGCGGACTCG
Organism: Streptomyces antimycoticus; assembly: GCF_005405925.1. NCBI lineage: Bacteria > Bacillati > Actinomycetota > Actinomycetes > Kitasatosporales > Streptomycetaceae > Streptomyces > Streptomyces antimycoticus. Next base: position 86,289 of record NZ_BJHV01000003.1, on the reverse strand, counting down.
GATGCCCCTCCGCGGCGACGTGGATGGCTCCCCGGGCGCCTACGCGGCACTGATCCGGGGCCAGGCCCTCCTCGTCCTCCTGGTCGACGTCGTAGTCGACGGTGTCGAAAGCCTCACCCTGGCACCATCCGTTGAGGGCGAGTACGTCGAGGGCCCCGGCGAGAAGATCGGCGATCTCGGCGGGAGTGGGCACGTAGGGCGGGGTGGGCAGCCGCGGTACGCCGTAGACGTCCCACGTGCCGTCGTGCTCATCGATGACCTGGGCGAGCGCCGCAGTGCCGGTCACGTTCGCGTCGGTCCAGTCGGCCATGTCCCGGACTGCCGCGACGAATTGCTGTGCCGCCTCCGTACTCACCCACGTTGCCGGCAGGCGGCGGTTGGACGCGGTGTGGATGACGAAGCAGGCGTCGGGGTGGTCGGGGAACAGTGGCGGTGCAGGTTCGACAACGAGGCCGCGGACACCGGTGAGGCGGTCCGTCATGTCTCAGGCTCCTTCCGCTTGAGGGCTGGTCAGGCAGGCCGTGGAGTGGATCAGGTGGTGATCTGGAGAGCGGTGCACTCGGCAGCGTGCTGCTCGGCGTCGCTCTTGGAGCGGATCCGGGCGCTGTAGCCCGGGTCTCCGGTGCCGCAGCCGTGACAGGTCCACGGGTACGCGGTGTGGCCGGTGTGGGTCTGCGTCTTGGCGACGGTGACGAGTGCTCCGGCCTGGTTGTGGAAGGCGAGTTCGGTCCCCTGGGGGTGACGGGACACGCGGTGAGTTTGGCGAGGTCGGCGTAGACCTTGGCCAGGGCGATGAGGAGGTGGGGCGCGCGGTCGTGGTCGGCCTGCAAGAGGACAGCGTGGGCTTCGTCAGCGAGCTGCCGGGCCTTTTCGGCGTCGTTGAGGGTGGTCACGGTGTGGGCTCCGGGGCTTCAGGCGGAAACGTGGCGGGTGGGCTGGATGGGTGTGTGCTCGTCGCCGCTGCTCCTGACCCCGGTGGCGAGGTCGCGGGAAGCCTGCTGGAGGAGCGCGGCCTGGCCGTGCTGGGCGAGGATGGTGTGCCAGTGCTCGGGCCAGTTGCTGGAGTGGCCGAGGATCTGGGTGAGGGAGTACCAGTCGGCGGTGGTGGCGCGGGGGTGGTCCATGGCGGGCTCCTCGGGTTGTGGTGCGGGCGGCGGTGGGTGGTCTGGCGGTTCTCCTCACCGCCGGTACGGGACCGGCGGATCGGGCAGCCGTCAGCCGTGCGGACGGGTCAGATTCGGTACGGGACGGCGGGGTCAGGGTCGTCGCCGTGTTCGATGCGGGCCCGCTGGTACTCGTCCTCCACGGCGGTCCGGGCGTCGCGGGCGGTCTGCCGGGCGGTGCGCAGCTGGTCATGGGCGGCGATTCGCTCGGCGTAGTTGCCGTTGTCCCTGGCGTTGTTGAACGCCTGCTCGGCGTTGTCGACGGCGGTCTCGGCGCTCTGGCCGGCCTTGATGGCGACCTCGCGGCGGGGGTTGAGGAAGCTCATAGCGGTCCTTCCTGATCAGTGGGTTGGTGGCGGAGTGGGCTGTGCCGGAGGTGCGGTCAGAGCATCAGCTCGTAGTCGTCGAGAAACCCCGAGACGTTCAACAGGCGCCGACCCGCCTTGTTCAGGAGGACCTGCTGCTCGTCGCCGTCGCTGGTGCGGGCTTCGGCGAGCAGGGTGGCGGCGGCGTCCACGTCGTCGCTGTCGATCCCGGCGCCGGCCAGGTTCTCGCTGGCGATCTCCAGTTGGCTGATGAGCTCGTCCAGATCGGTGGCGGGTGTCTCGTCGGCGGCGACGGCAACCTTCTCGGCGTAGCGGGTGATGATCTGCTCGAAGGTGAGGGTGGTGATGGTCTCAGCGCTGGTCATGTGGTTTCTCCCTGGTCGGGTTGGGGTGGTCTGGCCTTGCTCGGCGCCCACCAGCGAGGTCTGATGGGCCCGGGCCTTGCCGGGGCGGGGGCGGAGCCCCCGCCAGAAGAGGGACTCAGACGGTGTGCGTGATGAAGCGGGCGATGCGCGTCTCGGGGAAGCGGATCGCGTACCCGTCGGTCAGTCCGATCTCGATCCAGTCCCCGACCTCCGAGTAGGACTGGACGACGGTCTTGATGTTGGCGCCGCTCGTCGTCGTGACCATGCCGTGCGGCGTGGGATGGCCCTTGCGGTAGACGGCGCCGTCGAGGGTGACGATCTCGAAATACACCTCCTTCGGAGCGGCGGTCTGATCGGCGGCGGTGTCGAGGGCGCTGGTGACGATGGCCATGAGTTGCCTTTCTGATGGCGAGGTGGTTGGGGTGGTGCTGGTCGTGCTCGGCACGCCAGGAGTGCTGGCGGGTCTCGCCGCGTGGTCAGGGGGTGTGGCTGTCCTTGCGGCCCATGTGCACCTCCTCCCTGTCCGTCGGGGCGGAGATCGCCCACAGGGAGACGGCCATCCCGGCGGAGTAGAGCACCGCGGCGATCAGCAGAGGCGTGAACATCGCAGGCTCCTCCGGGGTCAGCGGTTTCCTACTTGGCGGCCGCGATGAGCGCGGCGAGGGTCTCGGCGCCGTGGTGCCATGCCTGGTCGAGGGCGTACGCGCCGTTCATGCCGTGGTCGGCGAGCTTGAAAAAGCGCTCCTTGCCGAGGCCCTTGGCCAGGCGCTGCAGGACACCGTTGGGTACGCGGCGGTCCGCGATGTAGTGAGTGATGCCGCTGAGAGCCAGGGCGCCGGCGACGGCGCCGGGGTGCAGACGGACTCCGACCGCGCGGGAGCCGACCATCAGGACCAGGCCCTGGGTAGCGGTGTAGGTGACGCAGTGCCATGCGCAGGCCCGGCGTCCCTCGGTGGTGCCGTTCTTCCTCTCCTCGCCGGTCTTCTCGTCGGTGGTGGTGACCGGGGAATCGTTGGTGGCGCCCTTGGCCTGGGCGCAGTAGTCGGACTGGACCCAGTGGTCGGCGACGTCGGCGGCCGCGCGGAGCAGGGCATAGGCGGTCGTGAACTTCGCTGCGCGATGCGGATGCGTCATTGTGGGGTTCTCCTCGTTCCGTTGTTTCGGGATGGGGCAGGGCCCGGGGCGGTCGGCTTTTCCTTGGCCGGGATGGCGGCCGTCTCGGGGCAGTGCGCGGTGGCCGGCAGAGGGTGGTGCTGTCTGGCGGCGGGCTATGTGGGGAGCTGGGAGGCGAGTGCCTCGGCGTTCCGGGCCTCGGTCTCGTGGCGGTTGACGAGCCGCTCGTATTTCTTGAACTCGCGGCGCGGGAGAGCGGCCACGTTCCAGCAGTGCCGCAGGTAGGCAGCGTGCTCTTCGCGAGCCTGCGTGCTGCCGAGCTGGTAGCCGTGGGTGAGTTCGTGTACGAGGGTTTCGTTGATGTCTCGGGGGGTGCGCAGCTTGCGGAGGTTGATGAGGATCGCGACCCCGGCCGAGGCGAGGATGGTGATGCCAGCCCTCTTCCGGCGGCTCTTCCAGACGTCCTGCTGGTGTTGGTACCGGATGCTGTTGGCGGTCTCAGGTACGAGGGACAGCTCGGCCTGGGCGGTGGTCTCGGCCCAGCGGTCCGCGTCCCCGAACAGGCCGAGGTGGATGGAAGGCAGTGCGCCGAAGCGGCCGCGGACCAGCTGCTCGGCCTGCGGGGCGATGGTGCGGGTGTGAGTGACGAGGCGGCGCTGGGAGGGCTTGATGTGCTCGGCGCTGATGGTGAGCATGGCCTGTCTCCTGGAACTGGTCGGGGTTACTCGCCGGCGGCGCGGGCGCGGGCGGCGGCGGTCAGCAGGGCGGCGTGGATCTGGTCCTCCCGGCGGGTGAGCCAGTCGTTGAACGTCGGGATGGTCAGGGCTCCGGTGACGTGCCGGAGGTGGGCGTTGGCCTGGCGGGCGGTGCTGCGGGTGCCGGTGCCGCCGCGGATGAGGGCGTTCTCGGCTTCGCGGAGACAGACGCCGCGGTCGTCGGCCAGGACGTGCTGCGTCCAGCCGTGGTCGGTGATGTAGCGGGAGGTCGCCGCGAGGAAGCCGGACGGCGTGATGGGGGCCAGCTGCGGCTGGGGGGCGGGCTTGGGGTTGGCGATGATGTGCCAGCTCAGGCGGAGGATTCCGACGGCCGCTGTCACGGTGAGGAGTGCGGTGGTCCGCAGCAGCCACCAGGCGGCCTGTGCGGCGAGTCGCCCGCCGATCCGTGTGGTGTGCTTGAGGCGTTGGGCGGCGGGAGAGGGTACGCGCGGGTCGGGCGGGCAGGGGCCGGTGACAACTCCGGCCTGCCTGATGAGGGTCTCGGTGTCCAACGGGACGATTCCGGTGCTGTCCGGGGTGTCGTCGGCGAGGGCGGCGGCCAGTTCTTCGGCGAGCGCTTCGGCGAATGCGGCGTCGACCGCGGCGGCGAGGGCCGCGTCGGACCAGAAGGTCCGCGGCGCGGTGGTCGCGGCGGATGCGGGCATGGCGAAGCCTTCCTGTCTGCTCAGGTGGTGCGGGTCGGGAGAGCCCGGGGCGGTCGGCTGAGTGGTTGGCGACCTGGCGGCCGGCCCCGGGAGCGTGCGTGAGCGGTGTTACTTGGTGGTCTGCGTGCGGTGCCTCTTGGTCTGCTTGAGGATGTGGTCACGGGTGACGCCGAGGAAGGCGACCGCATCGGTCTTCGCGCCGTGGTAGGCGCCGTTCAGCAGTGCGTCGACGGTCCTCCAGAAGTCGGCTTCGGCGTTCGCACGGATCTTGTCGGTGTCCTCGAAGACCTTGTCCCGCTTGGCCTTGGCGGCATCCAGGCCCTTCTCCAACTCCCTGCGGGCCTGGTCCTTGCTGGCGGCGGTGTCCTCGGATCGGGGGGTCATGTGGCTTGCTCCTCGCGGTGTGAGGGACGATGGTTCCGGCCCCCTGCTCCGGTTGGAGCGGGTTGGGAGGCCCGGGGACGGCGGCTGAGTTTGGCGACCTGGACGCCGTCCCCGGGGCGTAGCTATCGCAGGCTGGTCTCGTCAGCGGTGGCTGCGTGGAGTGCGGCGACCTGGTCGGGGCCGTAGCCGATGTTCTGGTCGGCGTGGCGCAGGTGCAGCACGGCGGCGAGCAGCCGCTGCTTCTCGTCCTCGTCGCCGCGTGCGGCGTACTGGGTGCTGAGGGCACGGAGTGTCTCGAGCAGCTGGGGCACCAGGTCGCTGGTGCTGAGGCTGTCCAGGACCTCGTCGGGGTCGGCGCCCTCGGTGATGTCGGTGCGCAGCTGCCTCAGGCCCTCGGCGATCGCGTAGGCGATGTCTCCGTCCCAGCGGTCGGGGTCGACCAGGTCGCTGAGCCCCTCGGCGATGACGTCGAGCACGACCCTGGCGGCGACGATGCCGATGCCGTAGGTCACGATCGTCCATTCGTCGGCGGTGGCGATCCATGCCGGGCCGGTGTGGGTGATCCACAGGATCGCCATGGCGGCGATGGCGGCGGTGGCGGCGGGGTCGCTGAACCGGATGATCTGGCTCAGCGCCCGGGTGGTGAGGCGGCGGGCTGCGACCGACCGGCTGGGGGTACCGCTGGCGGGGGGCTGTTTGGTCTGAGCGGTGTGTGTCACGTTCTGCTCCTCGTGGTGATGGCCTGGGTTTGGTTCTGTGTCGTGCGTGCGGACGATCGGATGGCGGGGTGCTCAGGAGTCGGTTGTGGGGCCGGGAAGCGCGGTGTCGGGGTCGAAGACGGGGGTGCCGCCCATGTGCGTGATGGCGCGAGCCTGCCCGAGCAGCGCGTTGAAGCGGTTGAGGAGGTGACGGCCGTCCCGGGCGATGACCGGACGTCCGCCGTACAGTTCGATGTCCTCGATCGCGAGCTCCAGCCAGAGGAAGTCGCTGGCGTAGAAGGGGATGCGCGCGAGCTGGCGGCTGGGCTGCACTACGGAGGCGGCTCCCGCCCGCTGGTAGAGCGCGGCCAGCAGCCTGGTGGTGTGGCCGGAGGGGCCGAGGTCGGGACGGCGGAGGCGCTTGCGTTCGTCCGCGTGGAGCAGGACCCGCTCGACGGTCTCGAGCTCGTTCAGCGTGATGGCGATGATCTCCGGGCGGCTTGCGGCCGGGGTCGGGCCGGGGGCCGGGGTGGTGGTCGTGTAGTTCCTGCGGCGGAACATGAATGTCTCCCCGTGGTCGTGTTCGGAAGGGGCGTTCGGTGCGGGTCCCGTTGAACCCCACTCCATAATGCAGACTCAGAGAATTCATTTCAAGACTATGCATAGAAGAGGTCGCGATTTTATGGGGCTGGCGGGCGCCGGATCATCTCGACCTCGGCCGGGAACCGGAGTTGGCGCCGGACCGCACGCGGGCGGCCTTGCGCTCGGCGGCGGCCATCGCCGCGGCGGCGGGGCCGGGGCACTCGGTGCAGGCGATGCTGACGCCGGGCGCGGTGATGCGGCCGGTGTCCTCGCAGACCAGGCAGTCCGGGCCCTTCTGTGGCGCCGGCATGCCGTATGCCTGGCGGTACTTGGCCACCGAGGGGGTCTTCACCTCGGACTGGCCCTTCCCCCGCCTCGAGCCGCTCTTCTTCGCGGGGGCTTCCGGCGTGCCTCCGGCCTGGAGCACCCAGGCGCCGCGGAGCGCGGCGGCGACGGGTGTGAAAGCGAGGTTCAGGGCCTTCTTCTTCACCTTGCGGATCGGGCGCTTGATCTGGCTCTTGACCCTGCGCTTGGCGAACTTGGCCGTGTACTTGGCTGCGGCGGCGAGGTCGGCGGCGTAGTCGATGACGGGGGGCTCTTCGCCGAATCCGGCGTCGATGACCCAGAGCATGTCGGGGTGCGGGTGGGAGTAGAGGAAGTCGGTGTAGGTGCGGAAGTGGGCGAGTTGGATCAGGGGTTCGGGCCAGGCGTGGTCGGCCGGGCAGAGGACCTGGACGGCGTCGTCGGCCGCCCGGTCGTAGGCGAGGGTCAGGCCGGTGTCGGCCGCGCACATCGGGCAGGTGACGGGGAGGGCCTGCCAGACGATCCGTAAGGAGCGGTCGGGGTCCTGCTGGAGGTACATGAATCGGCGCTCGGCGGTGATCCGGTAGTAGCCGGCGGCCGGGTCGGGGGCCTCAGCCGGTCGAAGCTCATTTCGGACTCCTGTGGATCTTTCGGGCGTGAACTCGGCCGGAACGGACAGGAACTTGCAGGTCAGACGGGTGGAACGGAGCCGGAACCCCAGGGCCGGAGCGGAACCGGTTCCCGGCCCTGGAGGTCGGTTCCGGGCTGGTCCCGGGCCAGTTCCACCCGCCTGACCTGCGGTTCCGGCCCAGTTCCGGTCGCATCAGGACTCCTTCGGGGTCTCGCCGGTGATCACCTTCAGGTCCCGCAGGCGGTAGCCGCGGGACAGCTTGCTGCTGTACTTCTCCAGCGCCCAGCTGTGCTCGGTCGGCTCGAGCACGGCGTTGACCGTGCTGCGCAGCGCCTCGGTGCGAGCTGTGATCTGCTCGCCCTCGTCCTCACCCGTGAAGTGCTCCAGGCCCCACCGCTGGGGGTCCACCTGGCCCAGGGCCTCGGCGAGCTCCTCCTGCGACAGGCCGGCCGGGTCGCCCGCCTCCTGGAAGACGGACCGGATGGTCTTGATCAGCTGGGGCGGGCCGGACCGGCGGCGGGTCGGCTTCATCGCGTCCGCCTTGGCCATCAGGTCAGCCAGGGTGACGCTGGTGAACTCCTCCGACTCGGCGTCCATCGTGACGAGGTCCTGGCCCCGCTCGATGCCGCGCCGCGTGTACTCCTCGTCCGAGGTGACGCAGGCCCGGTAGGTGATCGCCTCGGTGTGCTGCGCCCCGGCCAGCACGTAGGCCACGCCGGCGTCGTTGACCTGGTCGCCCATGGCCGGCATCAGCCGGTTGGGGGTCCATCCTTCGTCCATCGCCCCGGCGGGCATGATCAGCATGAGGTCGTCCACGTCGCAGGCGCACATGACCTGGACCGGCAGCTCGGCCAGCCATGTGTTCTTGCCGATCAGTGCCCTGGTGAGTCCCTGGCTGGCGATGATCACATCGACGTCGGACTTGGCAGAGGTGTGGTGCAGCCGCTGCAGCTTGCCGTCCAGGTCCAGCTCGCCGATCTTCTTGCCCTCGCCGTCGTAGATGGGCTTCCGGGATGCCTTGACCAGCTCCGGGAACTCGTCGACCACGAGCTTCACGCCGGGCCGCTTGGGGCTAGTCACCCAGTTCTGGCCCATGCCCAGCTCTTCGAACAGCTCCGGGCGTCCCCGTCCGACGTCCAGCGCCCAGTCCAGGACCTCGGCGGCGAAATCCGGGTCGGTGACCGTCAGGTGCAGGCCCCGGCGCAGGCCGGAGAAGCCGCTGCCGGCCGATCCCAGGTCGATGCCGATGACGATCTGGTCGTTGGTGGCGGTGAGCGCGTCGAGGATGGCGCGCAGCCATGTGGACTTCCCGGACCGGGACTTGCCGACGATGTTGATGTTGGTGCGGCACATCGGCAGGCCGAGAGGCTCTCCGGCCATGGAGGCCGACAGCTGGGCGGTGTGGATGTCCGCCGTGGTCAGGGACTTCGGCTCGCGGTAGGGCAGCTCGGGCAGGTGCTTCCACGGATTCGGGCCCGGCACCACGATGGTGCACAGGTTGCGGCCCTCCATCGACTGGCGCAGCTGAATCGAGGAGGTGCGGACGCCGGGGAGATTCGCCTCCAGCGTTTCCAGGCCGTCCGCGATGCGCTTCGGTGTCATTCCGTCCAGCACGACGCGGATTTCAAAGCCCCACTCGTACGGGAACACCTGCAAGGACGTGATGTCGCACTTCAGCTTCTCGATCAGCGCCTCGCGCACCATGAGCTCGAAAGCCTTCGGGGTCATGCCGATGTGGAACTCCTGCGGCATGCCGGCCTCGACCTGCTCCAGCCGCTCCAGCTCCTCCTCGGTGAGCTCCACATCGCGGCCCAGCAAGGACGCGCCGGCCAGGTTGAGGAGCAGGGCGCCGACGGCGCCCCAGACGTTGGTGAAGCCGTAGGCGAGCGCATCGGCGACGACCACTGGTCCGTAGGCGAGTGAGGCCCGGACCGCCACCTTCTGCTGGGCGTGCTTCTTCGTAGCCTGGGCGATGACCAGTTGCTTGCCGGCGTCCTGCTGCAGCCGCACGGCCGCTTCCCGCTTCTCCTTGCGCTTGATGATGGCTCGTCCGGCCCGGCGCGCGGCGCGGTCGGCATCCTCGGCCGTGACCAGGGCAAGGTTGATGTCGGCGCGGGCCTTGGCGCCCTCCACGCCGATGACCCAGGCGCGGACCCGCTTCTCGCCGCGGAGGACGCGCGGCACGAAGCCGTGGACGGTGCGCTGCCGGGCGGCGGCTTTACGCGCCCGGCGGCGGGCCTGGCGGCCGATGTAGTGGGCGCGGGCCCGGCGGCCCTCCGGGGTGCGCAGGGCAGGGTTGATCCAGGGCCGGTCGCCCTCGGGGTCGGGGCGCAGCTCCCACTCGTCTGCGGTGTAGACGGTGCCTTCGACGGCGCGGCCGTGCTCCGGCTCCGGCTCCGGGCCGGACTCAGCCTCAGGCTCGGAGTCGGGCTCGGGGGTGGAGGGCGGCGGCACCGCCGAGCTCGGCGGGGTGGGCTGCTTGGTGAAGTCCACCGGCGTGGCCTCGGGCTGGCGGGCCAGCGGCAGCGCGGTCACGGTGGCGCCGCTGCCGTCGCCGTACAGCCTTTCGAAGACCGGCTCGAGGTCCTCGACCAGCCTGATCAGCACCTCGCGGGCCCTCGAGCCCTGGTCCGGGCCGACCACGCCGAGACTCTCCATCGCGTCCATCACGAGGCGGGTCTGCTCCCAGCCGATGCGCAGCTTGCGCTGGAGCATCTCCCTCGAGCCGAACTGGGTGGAGACGAGCACCTCCGCCGCGGCCCAGAGCAGCTTCCGGTCAAGGCCGGTGCCGATTTCCGGGTTGATGTCGATCTCGGTCATGCTGGTCACGCCTCCTTGGTGGGGTGGGCGCGAGGCGGATGCCGGGGTATCGCTTTGGTCGGTTGATGCCGGCGGTTCGTCTCGCGCTCTTGAAGTGGTGGGTCTTCGCCTTACGCGGTGGCCTCGTTGGCGCCGCCCGGGCAGTCGTTGCAGACCCCGTATCGCTTGGGGATCTCGTAGTCCTGTTTCTTCTCGCAGGCCGGGCAGATCTGGCGGGCCTGTGTCGCCTTGCGTATGGATGCCCATCGCGCCTCCGTCATCGGCCGCTTCGGTAAAGCCAGTTCGACGCGGTAGAGGTAGGCGAAGCGGGGGCCGTCACCGCTCTGCCAGCCGAGTTGACCGCCGACCGGGTTACTCCGGCCGCCCGGCCGGAGGCCGCGGGCCTTGAGCTGCCGCAGCGTGGCCCACTCCTCCGGGGACGGCCCCATCCGCCAGGGCCAGGTCGGGATCCCGAACCGCTCGCCCTCTGGGTCGAGAAACCGCAGGTCCGTCCTGGGCATCAGGCGCTCCGATCCCGCTTGCGGCCCTTAGCGGCGGCGATCCGCTCGTAGCTCCAGGACTTGCTCGGGGTGCCGAGCTTGGCCGCCTTCTTCGGTCCGTGGGTCTCCTTGCGGCGGCGCGTCGTCTCGTCCTCGACCGTCTTGCGGTTGACGGTGTGGCCGGCCTTGAGCTGTCCGCGGATCCACTCCTCGATGGCCGCGTTCTCGTCCGCGCTGGCCGCCTTCGCGGTCTCCGCGGCGGCCTTCCTCGCACCCGGCGAGAGGTGCCGCACGGGGTTCGCCGCGCGGGCCGGGCGCTTGCGCGGGCGGGTGGTATCGCGCGTCCGCGTGGGCGCGGTTTCAGACGTGTGTGCGGACGGGGGGACGGACGGGGTGATCTGCGGCGATACCGTCCGCAACAGGTCTGTTCCCGGACGAATTACAAGCCCCGTGGAGGACGCCTCGAAGAACCGCGTGGGGAGGGTTGCAGCCCCCTTCGCGGACTCGTCCGCGGACTCCTCAGAGCCCTTCTCGGACGCCTCCTCAGCCAGCTTCCGGCGCGCCAGGCGGACCTGCGTCAGCTCCTCCAGAACAGCCGTCCGGCGATCCTCCGCGTCCACCAGGCTGCCAAGCATCTCGGCCGACAGCAGCCCCAGCACATCCTCCGGCAGCACGTCCATGACGGCGCCCTCGTAGACCCCGTAGGCGATCACCCACGCGTCCTCCTCGGACAGCCGCGCGTACCCGGCGATCGCCCGCAGCCGCACGGCTGCCTCCCAGACCTTCGGCAGCTTCCGCTTCCGGGTCCGGCGCGTCGTCCGCGCGTCCCTGGCCGCCCGGCGGGCTGCCTTCATCTTGTCGCGGTACTCACGGTGCCGGCCGAGCTGGACCAGCTGCCACACCGCGATCGGGACGATCGAGGAGGCGGCCAGCACCGAGCCGAGCAGCATGCCGTACTGCTCGCCGCCGACGTTTTGGCCGTGGAGATAGTTCACCCAGGCGGCGAGACCCGCGAACAGGTAGATCGCGATCCGGTACGGCCACGGCGAGCGTCCCGCCTTCATGGCCTTGGCCTCGCCGGCCGTCGCCGCCCAGGCCGAGCACTCCAGCATCACCGGCAGCAGAACGATCAGCACCACGCCGAGCATGCCCATCGTGGCCACCAGGCCGGTGTCCCGGAGAGATGCCGCCTGGGAGATCAGCGCCGGGACGATGCTGCAGCCCATGACAGCCAGCGCAGCGGCCAAATCCAGCTGCTCGGCCAGCCACTTGGGCACCCTGTTGGCCCAGGCGACGATCCGCTCGCGGCGCTCCTTGCGGCGCCGGGCCTGCTCGCGCCGACGCTCCTTGGCTGCCTGGGCCTTCGCGGCCCGGGCCGCCTCGGCGCGCTCGCGGTCCTCCCTCGCCTTGCGCTCGGCGTCGAGCCGGTTCTGCTCACGACGCGCAGCCTCGTCCTCGCGCTCCTGGCGGCGACGGTCGGCCTCAGCTTGCCGCTCATCCTCCTTCGCCGCGCGCTTGAGTTCGGCGTCGAGCCGGCGGTCCTCGCGGTCCTGCTCGCGCACCGACTCCTGATCCTGGCGGCGGGCGGTACGGAAGTCGACGATGCTCATCCGGCACCTCCGGCGGCCGTCGCGTGCGGGGCGTTGCGGTACAGGCCAGCGACCAGGGCAATGACGACGGCGAGCGTGACACGCTGGCCGACAGGGGCCATGAGCCCCAGCAGCCAGGCACCGCCGGCGACGGCGAGCGGGATCTGCGCCCAGTTCATGTCGGCCAGCGCGCGAGTGAGCCCGGCACGGGCCTCGATCACGACGGCAACTCCGCGGGCGTCCAGGAAGGCCAGGCCGGCCATCGGGAGCGCGAGGAGGATGCGCTGCCACCAGGTGGCCTGCAGACCGAGGACCCAGGCAGCGCCGAACAGGACCAGGCCGGTGATCGCCCAGGTCGTCACCACGGCCTGAAGCCAGATGAGGGAGAGAGCGGGTTTCGTCGTCTTGCTGGTGGGAGGCCCGGTGGTGGTCGTGGCACTCATGCGGACCGCACCCCCGCTGCCTCAAGCACAGACGCCACGCCGCCATTGGCGGCCCGGGGCTGGCCGACGATCACACGGGGGACCGACTTCACGGTCAGCTGGCCCTCGTCGACGGGGGTGGCGTACGCCTCGCCGCCGGCCCCGAGCCGGTCGACCGACTCTCCAAGGACCACGCGGTGCAGGCTGGCCACCTGGGCAGCCAACGGCGTGTCGTTCTCGTTCTCGTTGATGCCCAGCATCACGTCGGCCAGGAACTCCAGGCGGTCCGCCCGCTCGTCCAGGGACTCGTCGGGCGTGCCGGTCCACATGTCGGTCTTCACACCGGTCAGCAGCTGGAGCTCGAGAAGGGCCCCCACACGGTCCAGTTGGGTGCCCTGCGAGGCAGGTCGAGAACCTGCAATCATGGCGTTCACGGGTCGTTCTCCGTTTCACTCGGACGGCCTGTGACGGTTCCCCGGGCTCTGCCAAGATCACCGGGGGACCGTTTTTGGCATGGCGGTGCCATCCACGACCAGGGCCTGCCCTGTCGCGTAACCTCCTACAGGAAGTGATCCGACCGTAAGGGCACAGCCGACAGGCCGTCAACACTTCCTGTAGGGAGTGTCGTTCACCCCGCAAACCCACTAACCGCTCACGACACCGTCGCGACATGCAGACCCCGACCATGACTTCCTGTTGGAAGTTGAGCTAACCTGCACGCCATGACTGCCCGCCAGAAGACATCGCCTGTGCGGGAGATCGCAGACACGCTCCGAAAGCGCATCTCCTCCCGCGAGCTCGAGCCAGGCGCCAAGCTCCCAAGCACCCGCTTGCTGGCCAAGGAGTTCAAGGTCAGCGAGCAGGTGATCTACCGGGTTGTGGTGTCGCTGAAGGAGAGCGGGCACGTCATCGCGCACCAAGGAATGGGTGTGTTCGTCCGGATCTACGACCCGTTGGAATGGAACCCGGGCGAGTTCGAGCGCCGTGATCGGCACGATGATCCCAATACCAACACAGACGACTGGAAGGCACAGGTTCGCGCCCAAGGTCGACACCCCGAGCAGGACGTCCCAATCGTTCGCAGAGAACCAGCCACAGAAGACGTGGCCCGCTGGCTCAAGATCAACCCGCGTGACAACGTCGTGGCCCGGCGCAGGCTGCGGTGGGTTGACGGTGAGCCTTCCCAGATAGCCGACTCCTACTTCCCCGAGTGGGCAGCCGAAGGGACGCCCCTCCTGGAGGAGCGCGATGTCACCATGCCAGGCGGGATCCTGGCTGCAACCGGAAATCCACAGCGCTTCTTCCGGGACGAGCTGACGACCAGGATGCCCACACCGGAAGAAGAACAGCGCATGGACCTTCCTCCAGGCACCCCCGTCTGCCAGCACGTCCGCATCGGGCTGCTGGCTGACCGCACACCGGTCCGCGCCATGGTGACCATCTGCCCCGGCGACAGGCACGTCATCGTCTACGAGATGGAGGTCTAGAGGTGCTGATTCGCCCAGCCACAGTCGACGACACGCCTGAGCTGATGGCGTTGAGGGTCGAGGCCGAGCAGTGGCTGACTGCCGCTGGCATCGACCAATGGACTGACCCCACGACTCGCCCTCTTGCCTTGGCCAAGTGGCGCCAGGACATACAAGCTGGACGTACGTGGGTCGTCGTCAACCGCTCGGCCGAGGTGCTGGCCACGGTGACCCTGGGCGAGGCCGACACTGACTTCTGGCGTCCAGAAGACGACCCAGGTGCCGCCCTCTACATCTACAAGCTGATCACGTCACGCGCCGCAGCTGGCGACCGATTGGGTGGCCGCATACTCGACTGGGCCAGCGCCAGGGCCGCCGATCAAGGGCGCAAGTGGCTCCGGCTGGATGTGTGGCGCACAAACCTCAGCCTGCAGAGCTACTACGAGGCCCAGGGGTTCACCCATCTCCGTACCGAGGCCCCAGAGCACCGGAAATCGGGGTGGCTCGGCCAGAGAGCAGCTGGCTCCATCTGCCACCCCCAACTCGAACTTCCGGAAGCGGCCGGGAGGGATGCAAGCGCCCACGCCTCGGCAGCCTCGTCCTGATCACAACATCGGCTTCGGGAGCTCACCCCGAAGGCACCCCACTGAGACTGAGAGAAGGAAGCATGCGGATCCCCCCGTGAACGAGCGACGGCCGCCCCTGCCCTACAGGAACGGCCGTCGAAGCGACTCCCCCGCCTGGCAGCAAACGGAGTCGGTGGTTCAGCGCGGTGACCGCGCCGGGTGCCTTGGACACGGGGCCCGTCGGTCACCTACCCAACAGAATAGACAAGGATCTCCGAGGAAGCCCAGCACGGGCTGACCTCCCGTGATCCGCGTCACGTTGATCAGCTGATCCACGGCTCCCTCATCAAGGGACCGTACGTGTCAATCCCGCACAACCTCGCCGCGCAGACGCGCGGCTCCCACCCTCTCCGCCTCAGCAGCCCTGGCCTGCCCAGGATGACCGGAGACGGGCAATCCCCCACCTGCTCCCTCCGCGGCCTGGGCAATCCATCGGGCAATCCGCAGTGCGGAGAGTGCACGGCACAACATCCACTTCTAGGAGGTGTGCCGTGCTCGACTGCGGACCGCCGCAGCAGCATCTGCGTGTCTCTGCCCCGGCGACGGCCGCTGGGGGTCACGCATGAGCCAGAAGAGCCTGCCCCGCCCGTCCAACGCACGGGCGCTCGACGAGAACGGCGTCATCCGCCGTGGCGCTGAGCCCGCACCCGCGACCACGGTCATGCGGCACATGGTCTACGGCTCCGGCCTGACCCATCCGCTGGACTACGTGGTGCTGCTCCACGTGCTCTTCCGCCTGGAGGAAAACCGGCCCTTCACCCCGAAGGACATCTGGCGAGACCTCCAGGCCGAGGGGGTGCGCTCGGCGAAGAACGCCAACGAGCTGGTCGGGCGCGACGCGGTGTACGAGTCGTTCAACCGCCTGATCGAGGCCAAGTTCATCCGCCGCGTCACGGAGGGCGGCAGCCCGGGAAAGTTCGGACGGGTGTCCTACCAGCTGTACCGGCAGCCCGCTTACAACCCTGAGTACGCGCCGCCGGCCGAGCCCTGGGAGCCCCAGGACGATCCGGACTTCCCTCGCCCTGCCGAACCGCTTCCCGGAACACCGGATGCGGACAAGGCGGATGGTAAAACCGCAGGTCGCACCGCTTCCCGGAACGCCGGATCCGGGGTTCGCGGATCCGGCGTTCCGGGAAGCGGTCAGAGGCGTGTTCCCGCAGGTCGGGCCGCGTCCGGCGTTCCGGGAAGCGGTAAGGCTTCCCCCCAGACCCCCGGAGGGAGGAGGAAGTCCTCCCCCCAACCCCCCAAAGACGGGACGGGCGGCCCGGTGGGCAACCGCGTGTGCTCTGCACCGGGAGGACTACGTGCCGACCCCTGCCGAGGTGAAGGCCGCGGACGACTTCCTTCAGGACTTGCCCGGCCGCTGGCAGTGCGGGCCGGACGTTGCCCGCGATCTCGCTCCGCTGCTTGCCTCCCGGGTCCACACCCAGGGATACGAGCTGGATGACTTCTTCGCCCTCGGGCTGACGCGCGATGATCCGAAGAATCCGGCGCGCGTGCCGGTCAGGACTCTCCCCGGCCGCATCCGGGACCTCAAGCGCCGCCGCCCCCAGGGGGAGACGTCAACGCCCGCGGCGGGGGCAACCGGTGGGCTTGCGCCGTGGTGTGGCGAGTGCAACCGGGGTGAACGACCCGCCGAGGTGTTCCAGCGCACGCGCGAGTTGCCCGATGGAAGCGATATCCCGTGCGAGCAGTGCCATCCCAAGCACGTGCGCCTCGGCTGATGCCGGAAAAGCCGCAGCGGCCGGTAGATCCCACGCCAGGGCCCGGCCGCCGCACAGACCCCCGAAGGAATCCACCTTGAGTATTCCGCAGCAGGCGGACGACAACCAGCCCGGCCGTGAGCACCCGTACAACGAGCCATCCGAGTACGGAGCCCAGGAGCGCGCCAGCCCCAGTTTCGAGCGGGTCCCGCCGCAGAACCTGGAGGCTGAGCAGTCCGTTCTCGGCGGCATGATGCTGAGCAAGGACGCCCTCGAGGACGTCGCTGTCGGCATCAAGCTGAAGGGGCGGGACTTCTATCGTCCTGCTCACGAAACGATCTTTCGGACGATTCTCGGCCTGTACGCCAAGGGCGAGCCCGTCGACCCCATCACCGTGGCCGCGGAGTTGACCAGGCATGGCGACATTGCCCGCGTCGGCGGGGCCGCCTACCTCCATGATCTCGTGCAGTCGGTCCCGACCGCGGCCAACGCCGAGTACTACGCGGGGATCGTCCAGGAGACTGCGGTCTTCCGGCGCCTCGTCGAAACCGGAACGAAGATCACGCAGATCGGCTACCGGGGCGGCGAGGTTCCCGAAGCGCTGAATGAGGCAGGATCCGAGCTCTTCCAGGTAGCCGACGACAACAGCGAGGAAGACTTCTACCCGGTCGGCGACGACATGGAAGCCGACCTCGACGCGCTGGAAGCGCACTGCAAGAGCGACGGTTCCCTCGCGGGCCTGCCCACCGGGTTCACCGACCTGGACTCGCTGCTGTCCGGTCTCCAGGAGGAGCAGTTCATCATCGTCGCCGCCCGTCCGGCCATGGGTAAGAGCACCCTCGCCATGGACTTCGTGCGGGAGAACGCGATTGAGAACGGCACGCCCTCCGCGTTCTTCTCGCTCGAGATGGGCCGCCGGGAGATCAACCACCGTCTGTGGTCATCGGTCGCAAAGGTTCCGCTGCACCACATCAAGAGCGGGGCGATGACGGATGAGGACTGGACCAGGCTGGCGAGGGAGATGCCGAAGATTTCGGCGGCGCCTCTGTACGTGGATGCCTCACCGAACCAGACCCTGATGGACATCAGGGCGAAGGCCCGCCGCATGGTTCAGCGATACGACATCAAGCTGATCGTGATCGACTACATCCAGCTCATGCAGACCGGCGGGAAGGGACTGAAAGAGACCCGACAGCAGGAGGTATCAGATATCTCCCGAGGCTTGAAGGTGCTGGCCAAGGAGCTGCACGTGCCCATCATCGGGCTTTCGCAGCTGAACCGGGGGCCGGAGAGCCGAGAGGACAAAAAGCCGCAGGTCTCGGATCTGCGCGAGTCCGGGAGCCTGGAACAGGATGCCGACCTCGTGATCCTGCTCCACCGCGAGGACGCCTACGAGAAGGAGTCTCCGCGGGCGGGCGAGGCGGATCTGATCGTGGGCAAGCACCGCAACGGCGCCACTGCGACGATCACCGTTGCGTTCCAGGGCCATTACAGCCGGTTCGTCGATATGGCCCAGACATGAGGGCGGCTCTGCGCACTGCGGTGGCATCCGGTTTCTCCGCCTCCGCGTCAGACAGCTGTTCCCCTTGCCCTCCCAACTTTGGATCTGGCAGTCTTCAAGTTCCAAAGTTCACAGTGGAGGTGTTGGTGTCCAAGCCCTTGCGGACGATCGAGGTCGATGACGAGGTGTTCGCCTACCTGCAACGCCACGGAGAACCGCTGGTCGACTCCCCCAACGACGTCCTGCGCCGCCTGCTCCTCAACGGCGGGGCTCCCCCGGCCGATCCGGCCCGGCGCCCGGGCGCACTGATGTTCATCCTCGAAGTCGGCCTGCTCCAGCCCGGAGACGAGCTAGAGCACCATCAGCCACGGCGTCGGCGGACACACACGGCCACGGTCACCGCGGACGGCTGGGTGGAACTCCCGGACGGCCGGGTATTCGCTCAGCCCTCCCCCGCGCTCAAGGCACAGACCGGCTCCGAGATCAACGGATGGGGCCAGTACAAGCACGTTCGCAGCGGAAAGCGCCTGCAAGAACTACGCGAAGACGCCTCCCTGCCCGTACCGGCCCCGGAGGAAAGCTCCTGATGGACAACAAGACCTACACCGCCGGCCTCGCCGAGCTCCGCGGAGTGCGCGACGAGATCAAGCCCCTCGAGCGGCAGCTCATGAAGCTCAAGTCCGAGCTCGACAAGCTATACGCCCGACGTGACCAGAAGATCGTGTCGCTGGGCGGGTTCGAGAAGGCGAAAGCGGACCGGCTCGCGACGTCAGCCGGCGTTTCCGTGAT
Organism: Streptomyces antimycoticus; assembly: GCF_005405925.1. Taxonomy (NCBI): domain Bacteria; kingdom Bacillati; phylum Actinomycetota; class Actinomycetes; order Kitasatosporales; family Streptomycetaceae; genus Streptomyces; species Streptomyces antimycoticus. Next base: position 67,909 of record NZ_BJHV01000003.1, on the reverse strand, counting down.
CGACGTCGTCACCCTGGTGCCCTCTCTGGGCCCCCAGGCGCCCGCCAGCGCCCCTGCGGAGGCCGCGCCGACCGATCAGCCCACCGAAGATCACACAGAGCCGCAGACGGCCGCACAGCCGATCAAGGAGCCGCCCGGCGCTCCGGCACCCGCTCTCGGAACACCCGGACAGCCCGGGACGGTTGCCCACCCGCAGACCGGCAGCGACGAAGGCGAGCGCCAGGAGCAGCAGCTGCCCGCCGAAGACCCGGCGGCCGAACCGGCACCCGCCGCCCCCGCATCGCCCGCTCCCCCGGAGCCCGGCACAGTGCCCCAGCAGGAGCGGGTGTTGCCGTCGATCCCCGCGGGCGAGACGGGTGACCGCTGGTTCCGCGCCGAGCCGAACCTGATGTCGACCCGGCCCAACTTCGTGCAGGCCGCGCGGCAGATGGTTTTCCTGGACACCGCGACCGGTGTGCTGGTGTGGCAGGGGGGTCAGGTCACCGTGGACCTGGGGCGTGCGGGTGTGGCGGACATCCTCACCGCGGTCTACGCCACGGTCCCGGCGGATGTGGAGCGCATCTACATCACCGCCGGCGACCCCTGGCACCAGAACGCCGCCGGTCACCAGTGGCTCAAGGACGCCGTCGCCGAATGGCTCAACGGCCCGCTGCCGGAGGGCTGGAGGGTCGAGTCCTCGCGCGGCAAGGACCGGCAGGCCGGGCACTTGGTCCACCCCCGCAACCCGGTGGGCCGCTGGCAGCGCGGGGACCAGCACACCGAGATCCGCTCCGTCGGCGAATGGTTCGACCCGGCCGGCGCCGACCCGGCGACCGTCCGTGAGGCGTTCGTGCTGCTGTGGAAGGCGCTGCGGCGGCACTGGGACGATGTCGTGCTCATGGGCTCGCCCTCGCAGACCGGGCGGGATCTGTGGTCGCGGACCATCCCCTCCAAGACCGGCGCGAAGTGGGCCGACGGGTTCCCGGTGATGAGCCAGGAGATCCGCGGCCTGCTGCACGCGACCGCCGGGCAGGGGCGCACCGAGCTGATCACCCCGCCGCGCGTGCCGGAGAAGATCCCCGGCTGGTACGAGGCCGACCGCACGTTCGCCTACGCCAAACACACCTGGTCCTCCGGTGTGGGGGTGCCGCAGCGGGTGACCGCGGCCGCGTTCGCCGCACTGAGCGAGAAGGAACAGGGCAACCTGCTGTTCTCCCCCTCGCACTGGCAGGTGCGGGTGACGATCCCCCAGGGCTGGAATCACGTGGGGCTGCTGCCCGCGCCCGCGCCGGGCGAGCGGTCGTGGCACTACCCGTACGAGGGCGGTCGCACCTTCGTCACCTGGGCGGGCGGCGCCGAGGTCAACCTCGCGCTGCGCAACCCGCTCCAGCCCTGGGGCATCGAGATCCTGGACGGCCTGGTCTGGCAGAAGGGCGAGCCGCTCAAGGGCTGGGCGAACAAGCTGAAGGACGCCTGGCAGTCGCTGCGCGCGATGTCCGGGCACCATGGGGACGAGCAGCAGCGCCAGGCCGCCCGCCTGGCCTCCCGCGCGGTGCGGTCGATCCTGCTGTACGGCATCGGCACGTTCGCGCAGCGGCCGCGGATCACCACCGGCTCGGTCGAGCTCGGCGCCGACGGCGAGGTCCCGGAGATCCCGGACGGCGCGCGGCTGACCGGTCTGACGGACACGCACGCCACCTGGGAGCGCGATGGCGGGTTCGCCCGGGACCCGTACGCGCATCCGGAGTGGGCGGCCGGCGTGTGGTCGGCGGCCCGGGCTGCGCTGCTGTCGGCGGGCACCGGCACCAAGGACGCGGCGGGCAAGCCGGTGAAGGCCGGTGCGCTGCACCTGCCGCCCGGCTCGATCCTCGCCTTCCGCACGGACGCCATCTACAGCTCGGTCCGCCCCGACTGGCCGTACCAGGGGGAGCCCGGCGACTACCTCCTCAAGGGGGCGATGGACTGGGAGCTGGGCACCCCCACCACCGAGGACGAGTTCTACGACTTGCAGCGGCTTGGCCGGCAGGCCCTGGAGGCGGGTGACCAGTGAGCGCGGACATTGCCTGGGGCGGAGCGTGGGAGCACCCGGTGTGCGGCGCGTCCGGCGAGGCTGTGTGGGAGGACGAGGACACCGCATCATCCGGGCACGACTGCGGCCGGCAGGGCGAGGTGACATGGAGCGCCGAGTGGCGCTGCCACGGGTGCGGTGCCAGCGGCGACGCCCAGTTCGAGGACGACACCACCACCTATGCCGATCACGAGTGCGACGACGATGAGGAGGCGGCCGCATGACACCCCCCAGGAGGCGGCGGGGTACCGGCGGCCGCCGCGCCCAGCGCAATGAAGCCGCCCGGCTCACCGACCAGTTGCTGGACGCCGGATTCAACAAGAAGCAGGTCGGCGAGATCCTCGGCCGCAACCCGTCCCTGGTGAGCCAGTTCTTCACCAAGAACAAGGGGGCCTCACTCGTACCGGCACTCCGGGCCGCTGTCCAGGCTGTGCAGGCCGGGGTACGAGACGCCGAGAGCCTCCAGGCCATCGCCGCCGGCCACATTCAACCGCGGCTGACGAGCACCGGCATCATCGCGAGGGTCCGCAGTAGGGGCGGGATCCGCGCGGAGAAGACGGTGACCGAGGACGGCCGGCGGGTGAAGAAATGGACCTCCTCGATGGCCCGCGCCGGCCGACAGCACATCGCCTCCGGGGCGTCCCGGCTGCGTCCGGTGGTGGAGGAGGCAGCCGCGAACGGAGGGAAGATCGCGTTCACCGTCCGGGCCCGTAAGGGGTCGTTCAAGCACGACTCCGGCCGTCTGGCTGACTCCCCCGGGGTGCGGCGCAACGTCGTCCAGCGCCGCGACGGCACGGAAGAACGCGCCTACGCCAACAACGTCGGCGGTCCCGGCTCCGGTATGGAGGGCTTCGACGCCGTCGAGTTCAAGGCCATGGTCGACGCCGCCGGCGGGGATGTCGCCGCCGCGGTGCAGAAGTGGCTGGTGGACAACAACCGCATCGAGCCCGGCACGGTGATCGTCGGACTCGAAATTCGCGCGTGGACGGCGCGCGAAGACTGATCACGCCATCGGCGGCTGGTCAAAGGTCACGACACCACCAGAGGAGAGATACATGTCGACCGAGCAGGGGCGACTCACCCCCACGTCCAGCACCGCCGATCGCGTGTGCGCCCTCGCCACCCCGCCGGCTACCGCCCCTACGACCGACCATGCCGCCGTGTGGCTGGATGACGAGGGCGGCGTGTGGGCCGACTACCCCACCGTGCCGTCAGCCGACGACGTGCTGCCGATGGTGTGGCACGACGAAAGTCCCATCGCGCGCGGCGATCTGGAAAAGCGCGGCCACACCCTTACCCGCATCGCCCACTGCCGCACCGAACTGCTCTCCCCCTACGGGGCGCCGTCGGCGGACGGGGCGGCGGAGTATGCAGCCGTGTGGCTCGATGACGCGGGCACTGTGTGGGCCGACTACCCGACCGACTCCGAAGAAGGCCGGGTTCTGCCGCTGGTCTGGGGCCGCGAAGAAGCCGAGCCCCGAAGCGAGTTGGAAGAACTTGGCTACGAGTTCACCCTCATCGGCTGGAGCTTCTGACCTCATCGAAGGATCGGGCCACGGCACCATCCACCACCACACCTAGGCCCAGCGTCTGAGTTCCCGGGTGAGCTCCTCGTGCCAAGAGCGGCGCCGCGGCACCGCGTTCGCGGGCGGCTGGCCGAGCGGGACCACGGGATCGGTGATCCGGTAGGTGATGCGGTAGGCCACCAGGTCCGTCGCGGCTTCCATCCACGCCTGCGGGTTACGGTGCGGTGGAAGCGGGCCCAGCGCCGTCTCGAACCACACGGGCAGCAGGTCCTTGCCGCTGATGGCGTCGGCCAGTCGGCTGCGCAGCCGTGTCCGGAGCTTGGTGTCGGCCCGCTCGCCAGCACTGATGGTCTTGCCGTAACGCGTGCGCGCGTTGTCGTCCGCCTTGAGCTTCGGGCGGCTTTCCTCGACCTTCCGCCTGAGCGGTTCAATGCGGTCGTGGGCCTGCTGCGCTTTGGGGGCAGCCGTCTTGAAGTCCCGCTCGGCCGTCTTCCGGTCGGGGTGGTCTGCGCCGGTGGTGGCGAGGATCGCTGCGGCCCGCAGCACGGTGCGGCGGTGTTGACCGCGTTCTTCCAGAGCCCGGGAGAGCTGCCCGATGGGGGCCTCCAGGGCAGCACGCTGCCAGTCCGGCAGGATCTGTGCCTGTGCCGCGACTCCCTCTTCGACCGCCAGGGCGAGGTGGTGTAACTCAGCGCCGGGGTCAGCGTCCAGGTCGACGATGACGGCGTTGGCCGTTTGGCGGGCCCGGCGCTCGAGCGCGGCCACTCTGCGGGACACCCGTTCGACGGAGCCTTCGATGGCGGAGATGTTGCTTTCGAGGTCTTCGGTCGTCCGGCCGATCTGTTCCTTGGTCTCGTCCAGCTCGGCCTCGAGGGTGTCGACGCGGTCAGGGAGCCGCTCGACGGTTTCCTCCATCTCCTCGAGCTTGGACTGCACGGCGGAGAGGTCGAATTCAAGATCCCGCTTCAGGTCGCTGAGACGGCGGTTGACGTCGCTGTAGGAGGTATCCATGCTCATGTCCGCTCCTTCCGGCTGGTGCCTGTGGGGGCGTCGGGGACGGTCAGGGCGAAACTGGTGATCCATCCGGCGATGGCGGCGAGCCAGAGCCAGCCCGTGAGCACGTCGAAGACCAGCAGCGGGACCAGGACCGTGACCACGGTCAGGATGCCGGCCGCGTATCGGAAGCGGCCGTGGGCCTCGGGGGCGGGATCCGCGCTGGCCGCTGTGACGCCGAAGAGTGCTTGAATGACTGCCAGGATCAGCCACCACCAGCTGATCTGCCCCGTGAACGGGGTCAGGGCCAGTGCGCCGGCGCCGGCCAGGTGCAGCCCTGCGGCCCATCGGATGGCGGTTGCGCTGGCCTGGCGGTGTGGTTCTTCGAGTCTCGCCGGTATCTGGGCCTCATAGGTGAGGAGCGCATCGGCGGCCTCGACCAGGCGGTTGAAGACCGCCGCATAGCCCGGATCGTCTTCGGGTATGGCCTCGAGCTCTTTGAGCCGGGCACGGATGTTGTCCTGCCGGTCTGTGACGTCATCGGCTATCTGCTGCTGGATGTCAGCCACTTGCTCCCCTCCGTGGTGTGGTGGCACGTCGCCGGAACACTGCCCACCCCCGGAAGCCTCCGACCCTCGGCATCCGGCATGTCCGCTCCTGGCCAGAACCAGCCCTCCACACCCCTTGAAATGCATTCTCTATGTATGCATAGTTAGGGTATGCAAGGCGATGGGGGTGACACCGTCGCTGACCGCCGCCGGCGCGACGGACACCACCCGGCCGATCCCACGACGAAGACAGCCAAGGGAGAACCGTGAACCTGAACTACGAGCGTCACAACATCACCCGGAGCGAGGACCTGCCGTTCGCGGGCGACGCCACGACCGCCGATGTCGTCTACGCCATCAACCTGCTGACCAGCCTGGGCCGCGAAGTGAACGCGCCGCTCATCAGCCCGGATGCCCGCCTCGTGCAGTACGTCCAGCTGGGCGACGTGTCCCGCTGGCTCGTCGATGCGGCGGACGCACTGCACGGTGACCTGGCGGGCGAGGGCGACGAGGACTCGGTGGAGGCCGTGGCCGAGTACCTGGCGACGGAGCAGGAGGCCCGGGACGCCGAGCGGAGCAAGGCCAGCGTGTCTTCCACGCCGCAGGCATGACGTCCGTTGGCCCGGGCGCCGGACTGGCGCCCGGGCCAACGCTGCGTGTGAAGCCCAGGGGTGAGCTAGACGGCGGCCGCCCCACCTGGAAGCCTCAACCCGGAAGCCCAGAAAGAGAGACACGATGCTGAAGCCCTTGCGGGAGCATCAGAACGACGCCGTGGTGGCCACGGTCCGCGAGCTCCAGCTGCCCGCTGGCACGCCGATGCCTCCGGCGGGCCTGCGCACCCAGGACATCATGGCCACGGGCAGCGGCAAGACCTTGGTGGCCGTGCACACCTCCGAGGAGCTGACCGCCGACCGGGTCCTGGTCCTGGTCCCTTCCCTGGCCCTGCTGGACCAGACCGCCCGCGCCTGGCGTGAGGGCGGCCGCAGCGGCGCCTTCTTCGCCGTCTCCTCCCTCAAATCCGACGAGATCGGATTCCCCAGCACCACCGACCCCGCCGAGCTGGTACGCCTCACCCACGGCACCGGCCGCATCACCGTCTTCGCGACCTACGCTTCACTCGGCCTCGGATTCCTGGAAGCCGCCCACGCCACGGGCCTGCCGAGCTGGGACCTGATCATCGTCGACGAAGCCCACCGAACCAGCGGCCGGGCCGGTAAACCGTGGGCCGTCATCCACGACAACACCCGCATCCCCGCACTGCGGCGCCTGTACATGACCGCGACACCGCGTATGTGGCAGGCCGGTGAGACCGACGACGACGAGCCCGGCCGCCGTAGCCCAGGCGAGCTGGTCGCCTCCATGACCGACGACCCGGACGGCCTCTTCGGCCGCGTCGCGTATCACCTTCCACTTGAGACAGCGATCGATAAGGGCGTCGTCGCCCCGTATCAGGTGCTGGTGGTCGAAGTACAGGACCCGGCCCTCAACACCGCACTGCGCACCGCGGGCGACGGCAGCGAAGAGGCCCGAGGTAAGCGGCTGGGCGCTCTGCAGGCCGCCCTGCTGAAGGTGGCCGGGCGGGAAGACCTCAAGCACGTGCTGTCCTTCCACCAGAGGGTCACCGAAGCCGAGGCTTTCGTCCGGGGCCTGCCCGGCAAGGCGGCCGAGCTCCACGCCCAGGACGCCGAGCTCTACCCCGCCGAACACGAGGTGTGGGCCGAGTGGCTGCACGGCGAGCACAAGCCCGCCCACCGACGCCGCGCGCTGACCCAGTTCGAGGCTGGAGTCACCGACGCGGGCACCGAAGCGGCCCTGTCCGTGCTCGGCAGCGTCAAAGTCCTCGGCGAAGGAGTCGACACCCGCAAGTGCCGAGCTGTGCTCTTCGCGGACGTCCGCGGCTCGATGCCCGACCTCGTCCAGGCCGTCGGCCGCGCGCTGCGCATGCAGCCCGGCGAAGGGAAGCTCGCCACCCTGATCGTGCCGGTCTTCCTCGCCCCCGGCGAGACCCCGGACGCCATGCTCACCTCCCCCGCGTACAACGGACTGGCCAAGCTGCTGACCGCGCTACGCGCCCACGACGCCCGCATCGAAAAGCTCACCTCACCCGGCAACTCACACAAGCGCGCCCCCGAGCCGCGCGAGGAAGCCCACGACTGGGACGAGGACCTGGACGACGGCAGCCAGGCCGCCCGGGCCAGCCGCCCCGCGAAGGAGCTGCTGCGGTTCTCCTCCCCGCGCGACGCGCGCCAGCTGGCCACGTTCATCGAGACGCGGGTCATCAACCCCGAGCGGGTGCACTGGCGGCGCGGCATCCAAGCCGCCCAGCAGTACGCCAAGGAGCACCAGGACCTGCGCGTGCCGTACGGCTACCGCACACCAGCCACCTGGTCCCCGGCCGACTACCCCCTTGGCGCGTGGATCACCGACTGCCGCCGGTACTACAACGCGGGACGTCTCGACGCCGAGCGCGCCGCCCAGCTCGACGCCCTGGGCATGGTCTGGTCCCCATTCGATGCTGGCTTCGAGGAGGGCCTGGCCGCGGCCGCCGCCTGGGCCGCCGAGCATGAAGTCGGCCTCGCCGCCCCGGTCGACGCGGTCCACGGCCACGACCGGTACCCGGTGGGGCGGTGGCTGAAGAACCAGCGCGCGGCCGCCCGCCGCGCCGACGAGGCCGAGCGCCGCCGCACGGCAGGGCTGCCCGAGCCGGACGGCGCCGCCGCCCCGCTGTCGGAAGAGCGCCGGCAGGCCCTGGAGGAGATCGATCCGGGCTGGTGCCCGGCCTGGAGCATCGACTGGCAGCGCTCCTTCCGGCTCGCCTGGAACCACGTCAAGGCCGGGCACACCTTGCCGGACAAGGCCGGGACCGCTGCGGTGGACGGCGAGGACCTGGGCAAGTGGGTGGCCTCCCAGCGTGCTGGCTTCACCGCGCTGGCCACGACCCAGCAGTGGATGCTCACCAGCGTGCTCGGCGTCACGCCAGCGCCCGCCAAGCGCACCCGAGCGCAGATGTGGGCCCAGAACCTGGCAGCAGCCACGCAGTACCACGAGCGCGAAGGACACCTGGAAGTACCACGCAGCCACACCGAGCACGTGGACGGCGAGACCGTACGGCTCGGCGCCTGGGTCAGCCAGCAGCGTGCGAAAGTCGCGAAACTGCCGCCCGAGCGAGTGGACGCACTCACCGCGCTCGGCATGCGGTGGTCGTAGTCGAACGAACGATTCGGGGCGGCGACGTCTGACTCAGTGTGGATTGATCAATTGGTAGTGCGTCAACTCCTCCCGGTAACATGCGCATCGGCCTGCATTCACGGTGTCGTTGGCGCCCACGGAGCGGCGGTCTTAAAAAAAAGTCCGCCGAGTGTGATCAGGGCCACACTTACTGAGGGACCTAACTGGACACACCGGACGGACCGGACCCCGCGGTAGCGGATTAAGGCTGGCTGTTCGTTTGAGTTTCTCAGCGTTGAAGCACGCGCTGGTCGTGCTGAAGATCCTCCCCGTCCTCTTCGTCGTCGTGCTTTCCGCGCCGGCGTGGTTGACCTGGCCCTTCCTGTCGGGTCAGCGCCAGCAGGTCGTGCTCGACATGGTCAAGACACTGGCCGAGTGGACTCGGAACACCAAGTAACGCCCCGTTCAAAAGGCTCATTGTTGAGTACGACGCCCTCCTGTGGGGGTCCGGCCGCTAGCGCCCGGACCCCCACAGATCGTCCAGTGAGGTGGACGCCCCCCCGAGCGACGGCGCGTCGGCTCGCACGGGTGCACGAGACGCGCGGGCGGAACCCCGATGCCCGCCGCGATGTCCCGGGGGACATGGACACGGATCTGATCAATACGGCAGCCAGCGCCGCTGGCGCCGTGGCTCTCCTGTTCCTCGGAGCATGGGAGAACGACAGACGAACCCGTCGGACTGAGGCCCGCAAGGAAGCGGCCGCGGACCGGGCGGCGCTGGAAGCACAGGCAGACGAACTGGTCGCGGCGGTGCTGGCGGTGAAAGTGGCAGGCAACGCCCATGACCACCTGTGGGGCGGATGGCGGGCGAGAGCCACGGTCGCCATGCAAGCGGCGGTCCGAGGAGGCGCGGGCTACGTCCGGTCCGGGCAGCGGGGATTCCCGGCCGTCCTCGCCGGTTACGGCGACGCCGCCAGGGTGATTGGCCAGTGGGACCAGGAGAGCGCAGCGTCGGCGGCAGGGCTGGCGGCGCCGCTCAGCCGACTCGGGGCGGCGGCCGCGCCGTTGCTCAGGCGCTCGGAGCCGGGGCTGGCGGCGGCAGTGGACGAAGTGTTCACCGCGGTCGCCGACAACTACGCCGACGAAGACCGGACGACCCGGGCGCTGGAGGCGTTCCACGAGGCGCTGCGCCCCGCTTTGGAGCCGCGGACTGTCCGTCGGCACCGATGGGCTCCGCGCTGGGGCTCCTCGCGGTAGTTGGCAGCGTGCGTCCAGCAGCTGCTCGCCGCGTCCGGGACCGCCCCGCTCCTGCTGCTGGGGTGTGGGACGGAGAACTGGAGGACACCTTGCTGGACGACCTCGCTCGCGCGTGGGAGCCCGCCACCGTTCCGCCGAGGAGAGGCCACAGCTCACTGAGCTCAGCCGGAGTGGGCCGCGGTGCGTCATCGCCGTGCGGGGGCCGAGCTGCAACCAGCAGCGCGGACGAGTCGGCACTGCCTGCGGCGAGGGCCGATCGGCCTACCCCGCCGGGCGGGAGCGGCACCCGTCCATCAGGCTGGCGGCATGAGGGCTGTGTGGTCGGGCTGGATCGCTTTCGGCCTGGTATCCGTTCCCGTGCAGCTTTTCAGCGCGGTAGACGAGCACGGCACCGGCCTGCATCTGGTACACGCCGTCGACGGAGCCAGAATCCGGCTCCGGAGGGTCTGTGAGGCCGAGCAGCGCGAGGTCCCCCAGAGTGAACTCGCTCGCGGCTGGGAAGCTCCCGACGGGCGCATGGTGGTTCTCCACGACACCGACATGGAGACCCTGCCTCTTCGGACCCGGCGCACCGTGGAGGTCCTCGGATTCGTCCCGATCGAGGACGTCGACCCGATCTTGTACTCCCGTCCGTACTGGGTCGGCTTTCACGGTCAGGCCGCCCAACGGCCCTACGCTCTGCTGACCGAAGCGCTCGCCCGCTCTGGCCGGCTGGCGGTATGCAAAGTGGCCCTGCGTAGCCGGGAGCGGCTGGCCGTCTTACGGCCAAGGCATGGCTCGCTGGTACTCCAGACACTCCTGTGGCCTGAGGAACTGCGCGATCCGGGAGACCTGTCCAGCCCAGCGCCGTTGACGGACCGCGAGCTGCAGCTGGCTGAAGTGCTGATAACCGAGATGACGGGCGTAGATATCACCGAGCTGCATGACGAGTACGCGGCCGCGCTGGAGCAGCTGATTGACGTCAAGGCCGCAGGGGGCCAGCCGCGGGAGCTTCCCGAGCCGGTGCCGGCCGTGGACCTGATGGCAGTACTGGAGGAGTCGGTGCGGGCCGCGAGAGAGGGCCTTCGGAACGGCAACGGCTCCGGCGGGCGGGAAGCGCCACAAGACTGATCGCCAGCCTGGTCGGTTCGCTCGCCGGACCACCTGGCCCGAAGCAGTGAGCGAGGTGTCCTGCGCTGGCGGGGGTCCGGGCGGCCTGGCCGCCCGGACCCCCGCCAGCGCATCACCCGGACGAGGATCGGCGCACGGCACGCTTCACTTTGTCGAGGACCTCGTCGAGCTCGTTCAGCAGCTTCTCGGCCGCTTCGCGATCCGAGCTCAGAGCACGCTGCACGGTCGGCCGGTTGATGCTCTTCGCTGCGTCTCGGACATGGGTGAGCCCATCCTTGAGCCGCCGGATGTCCTCAGGCTGAGCTGTCCCGTTGCCGCTGGGACTGTTCTCGGCCGCGGACTCCCCAATTGGGGAGTTGAGGCTTCCCTCGGTCGCGCCCCCCGAGCCCTGGCCCTGGATGACCGACCTGACGATCTGGCTGACATCGCCAGAAGAGGCGTCACGGGGTATCGGGGGAGGCGTTGCACCACCTGCTTCAAAGCCCGGGCGGTGACGCGCTGGCCGGTGCGCGCAACGGCGTCATAGACCGACACAGCAGCCTTCGGGCCGGACTGTTTGGCGATGTCGACGAGCTCGCGCACCTGTGACTCTCGGGGGCTCCATCCCAGTGCGGCCAGAGCCTCGCCCATGCGCCACTCGCCCATCAGGCGCTGGGCCTGGGACTCTGAGACCTCCCAGTTGGCCCAGACGAAGTCCGCGAAGTTCGGGATGCCGGACTTGCGGTGAAGCTCGCCGGTCTTCATGGTCTCGAGGGCTTTGCCAGCGATCCAGAAGGCGTTGTGGAGGTTGTTCATTCCGGCCTTGCAAGCCTCGAATGTGGCTTCCTCAGCCTCGGTCAGCTCGCCGTCCCCGGCCGGGGGCTGGGGGCTGGGGATGGAGTCCAGCGTGGTGCCGACCGGCGCCTTGATGACGACCGTCGCCTCCTGATGGATAGCGGGAAGCCCGCCACCCATCAGGCCGGTGCCGGCGTGCGACACACCCACGGCGTCGTCAGCGTCGAACAGGTCACCCATCAGTTGGCCCTCCCGCAGTACAGCAGTATTTCGTTGTTCAGTTCACGCATGTCGTCTGCGAGGCCGACGATGGCATCGGGCACCACATCGGCGACCTTGGCCCGGCCGGCAGCGACGTCGTAGCTTCGGGCGCTGGTGGGCAGCATCTCGGCATACTCGGAGAACAACAGGCCCTTCTTGCGGGCATTGCGTGCCGGCTTCTCTCGATACCCGACCACCTTCGACAGGATCGGCGTCGACGTCCCCAGTACCGCGCGGATGTCGTCCTTGACCTCGGAGTGCATCGACGTCGCCGTCGGGTTCGACGCGTAGAGGAACGCTCCCGCCACACGCAGGGACGGATTGACCTGCCGACGCACAGCCTGAAAGTTCCTGGCGATGCGCTTCATGCCGCTTATGGAAGAGTCATCCGAGCGGGTCGGCACCACCAGGCGCCGGGCCGCACCAGCCGCGAGCTGTTCCAAGGAGTCGTTCTCCGGAGCGCTGTCGAAAACGATCCGGTCGTACCAGGGGGCGATCGGTGCGAGGGATCGGGCCAGGGTGAGCGCCACCCCGACCCCTTCGGCCATCATGCGGTGCATCAGGAGCTGGACCAGCTCACCGACCGCCGCCCCGCCGGGGACCACATCAAGGTTGGGCCGCACTTCACGGATCGGCTTCAGTGCCGTGCGTTCCGAAATCGCCCGGTAGATACCTTGGCCGTCCAGGACTGACGGTCCGTCGGGTTGAATGCCGCGATTAAACCGTTTGATGCCGAGATCGTCATCATCCTGACTGGTCACGCACACCAGCAGCGTCCGCAGCCCCTCAGCCGCACTGTGCCCGGCCAGGTGCGCAGCGATCGTGCTCTTGCCGACGCCACCCTTGCCCGTCCCGATCATGATGCTGTCTTCTGGTGGCTCGATCGGCTCCACCGGATCATTGAGCACCGGAAAAGGACCTCCTCGCTTACCCGGCCGCGCCCATTTCAGGACCGGCTCACGGCATCCTGGCATACCTCACCAGGCGACGATCGGTGCCTGTGCCGTGGACTCCCCAATTGGGGAGTCCACGGCACAGGCAGGCGACATCCCAGCGTCCCAACCGCCGTCGGTTCTTACACTGTTCGCCAGCCTCGCTCCCAAAGGAAGCCCCGCGGTGAAGTCCGCCACACGACACCTGCTCTCCAGGACGGCTCCAGAGCGCCCGCGGGATCTGGTCCTGCGGCAACGGCCTTCCTCTCTCGCTCTCCGTGATCACTTTTCGCTGACAATCCACCCCGGAGGCGATTCCATCCAGCACCCTGACGCAGCACGCGTGAGAGTGTGAAGGCCGCTCAGGCGATGACGACGTATTGAGGGAAGGCGGATCACAAGTGGCCGCGGGGAAGGGGACAACGCCAGTGAGGCTCGGCCGAGCTCACCGCATCCTGATCGCGCTGGTCGTCACCGGGGCGGTGGTGATCGCGGGGATCGGCTTCGCCGGTTCCTACTCCGCGGTGCGCGATCTCGCCCTCGACAAGGGCTTCGGCACGTTCTCCAATGTCTTCCCGATCGGCATCGACGCGGGGATCGTGGTCCTGCTCGCGCTGGATCTGCTGCTCACCTGGATCCGCATCCCCTTCCCGCTGCTGCGCCAGACGGCCTGGCTGCTGACGGCGGCCACCATCGCCTTCAACGGCGCGGCCGCCTGGCCGGACCCGGTCGGCGTCGGCATGCACGCCGTGATCCCGATCCTCTTCGTCGTCTCCGTGGAGGCCGCCCGGCACGCGGTCGGCCGGATCGCCGACATCACCGCCGACCGGCACATGGAATCGGTCCGCATCACCCGCTGGCTGCTCGCGCCGGTGCCCACCTTCCGGCTGTGGCGCCGGATGAAGCTGTGGGAGCTGCGCAGCTATGAAGAGGTCATCAGGCTGGAGCAGGACCGGCTGGTCTACCAGGCCCGACTGCGGGCCCGCTACGGGCGCGCCTGGCGCCGTAAGGCGCCCGTGGAGTCGCTGATGCCGCTGCGGCTGGCGCGGTACGGGGTGCCGCTGTCGGACACGGCACCGGCGGGGCTCGCGGCGGCCGGTCTCGAGCCGTCCGCGGTGTCGCCGACGGCGCTTCCGCGGGGCCGGACCGACGCGGCGGACGCGAACGGCACGACCAATGCTGCGTCGGGGCCCAACGGCCTGGGCGACGTCGCCAGCCCTCAGGAGCAGCACCAGCCACAGGAACAGCAGATACCGGATCAGGCGGCGCAGCCCGAGCAGCAGCCGCGGCAGCACCCCCAGCCGTCGCAGCAGACCGTGCCGGTCCAGACGCCGAATCAGCTGCCGGACGACGTGCCGCGCGAGGTGGTCTACTACGCCGCCTTCCGCCAGTTCCTCGCCGAACGCAACCACTACCCCTCCGCGTACCAGTTCGGGCAGCTGCTGCGGGAGAGCTACGGCGTGAACGACCTCAGCAACAGCGAGCTGGCCCTGTACGTCGACCACTTCAAGGGGCGCGACACCCGCGCGCCCGAGCAGGCTCGGGCCAGCGACGAGGAAACGGGGGGCGTGGCCGACGTATCGGCCATGACCGATACGACCGTGGCCGATGGCCGGACCGTCCTGTCCGATCTGACCGCATCCGCTGACCCCGTGTACGCCGAGACAGGCTCGGCACCCCAGGAGGTCGCGCAGGAACCGGTTACCGCGCCGGTGGCCGGTGTGGCCGGTGAAGAGATGACCGATGGGCGAAGCGACGGAGGACGGTCGCGCGGGAAGCGGCCGACGGCCACAGCGGCTGCGAGCCAGTCGGCCATGGCCGGTACGGCCACAGGGCCGGGCTCGGCTGCGGTAACCCCGTGGATCCCGACGCAGCAGGACCAGGAACCGGAGCTGGATCCGGAGGAAAGTCGGATCCGGACGGTTGCCCAGTGGATCGCCGAGGCTGAGGCGGAGGGTGAAACTCTCTCCGGTGCGGAGGTTGCCCGCCGTCTGGAGGTGTCTCCGCGAACCGGTCAACGCGTGCTGCGCAAGGGTCAGGCATACCGTGCGGAGCAGCAGCGGCAGCAGAGCCGTCACCTTCGGTCAGTCAGTTCCTGACCGGCCTGTGACCGATGGCCGATGACCGATTCGACATCGGCCACAGGTCAGGGTGACCGCCCGCCGGCGCATGTGGCCGATGGCCGATGGCCGATCGGCCACGTGACCGATCCTGTGGCCGTCTCTCGATCAGCCGGTGGCCGGTGGTCCTGCCCGCGGTCGGCCATCGGCGGATGTCCGGCCCGGCCGCCGGCTCGGACGGCCGCGAGGGGGTTGCCCAGTCGGCCATCGCAGGGGTTGCCCAACGGACCGTGGAGCGGCCGGGCAACCCCCGGCCGCTCCACGGTCACGCGGTCTCTCCCGTCTCGAGGAGGTGGTTCTGCCAGGCGGCAGCCGCGTACCGGGGCCAGCGTGCGGTGGGGCTGATCCAGCCGCAGGCGCAGGCGAGCACGGCACCCTGCTCGGTGCGTTCGGCCCACCGCGGAGCGTGCTCCTGGACGATCGGAGCGTGTTCGGGGCAGACGTAGCCGGTGGCCACAGGAGGGCGGATCTTCCTCCAGTCAACTCCGGGCTGCGGTGCCTGGTGCGCCTGGTTGCCGTCGAGGCGGGTGGCCACGTCGACCTCGAGGAAGCAGGTCGGGAAGAGGCAGTGCTGGTAAACCGGGGCTTCGATGTCGGCTTCTGCGTCGTCTGCGTCATCGAGTGCGAGCAGCTGCGCGGCGAGGTCCAGGTAGTGGCCTTCGTCGCGTGGGTGGTCGGTTGCGATGTCCCAGAGCTGGAGGACGTAGGCCATGCGGTCCATGGTGGGCGGCCGGTCCCTGTCGCCAGTCGGCTCGTAGTCGTTGGTCATGCGGTCATGGTCTTTCCTCCGTGTCGCAGTTATGTCGCAGGCGTGGCTGGCCGGGGCGGCAGGCGGTGACGTCTACGGCCGGCACACCCCGCCAGGTCGACCTGGCGGGGTGTGCCGGCTGTAGTCAGCGAGCGATCCAGGTGGCTCCTCCGATGGAGCCGATCAGCGTGCCGGCCACCATCAGGAACCGGTACGGGGCTCGCTGCACCGTCAGGTGAAGGCCGCCGACGCGCAGTTCGAGGAATGGCGGTGGGGACGGCCGTGTCGGGATTGGAAGTTCTGGACTCGTCCTGGGCGTGCTGGTGTCGAGGTGGGGCACCGGGGTCTCCAGTCGTCGGGCCGCACGGTCCGTGCGTGCAGGGGTGGTTGGCGGTTCCGCCGTGACGGGCGGAGTTCGTTGGACAGCACTCTGCGCGGATCAGCTGTTAGCCGCGCAAGCCGGGAGTTGGGAGCTGGCGAGGGCATCTGCCCTTTGAGTGCCCGGGAGGTTGCCGCGCGGCCGTCCCGGCCCACGGCTGGAGTCCAGCGGCCCCGTATCGCGAAGGAGCCTTGGCCGCTGCTTTCTGGTGGGCCGCGTGTGGCCAGCGCGCCTCGGAAGCGGGGCAGATCCGTGTGCGATGCGGCAAGTTCACAGACTAATTGAATGCATACTCTAGACATGCATTCTCGAAATATGCATTATGGATGGTGTCGGGAGAGCACCTCACCGGACGACCCGGAGGAGAGCAGTGGACACCGTCGTCGCGAGCATCGCCGCCTTCGCCAGCAGCATCATCGCCGTGGCCGGCACCCTTCTGGGAGCTCGTCTGCAGCAGCACGGCACGGCCGAGGCCGAGCAGGCCGCGCGCAACGAGCAGATACGCAAGGACCGGCACGCGGCGTACCAGACCCTTCTCTCCAGGATGCGGAAACACCGGCGCAACCTCTACACGCGCTGGGAACTGCGCGATGCCGACGCGGCCCAGCAGGACAAGGCGCGCTGGCAGAGCTGGGAGTCGAGCTCCGACGTGGTCGACGCCCTGGACGACGTCGAGCTGCTCACCGACGACCCCGAGCTGCTGCGGCTGGCCTCCGCCGCGGTCGGTGCGACGTTCGCCTTGAAGAAGAAGGGCGAGCGCGGTGTCACCCAGGCCGAGATGGACACGCGCGGCGAGCGGGCCCGTGAGGCTCAGGAGGAATTCCGCGCTGCCGCCCGCCAGCTGTTGCTCGCAGCGATCTGACCCTCAGCCCTCCAGCCTCGGCACCCGCCGTGATGGTGCGGGACCGGATCCCGCCCGAGGCACTGCGGCCAACCAGCCGACCTGATCGACGCGGCTGGGGACGTCGCCCGGCGGGCGCACGCCGCTCTCGAAGCCGCGTCCGCCCGCACGCCCAGCACTTCCCACCACCAACGCACACACCACTCACACACCGGAGGAATGCATGTCCAACACCTACGACTGGCGTGACAGCAGCGACAGCGACCTGGCCCAGGGCATGGAGATGGCCACCGAGGCCGCACGCGAGGCCCAGCAGACCGGCAACAAGCAGCGGGAAGCGGCTTTCCACCAGGACCTGAACACGATGCTCGACCGGGCCGAGGAGCGCGGCTGGTTCCGCCGCAGTAGGTAAGAGCTCGGAACCGCACCCGAGCCCATCACCCCCCGGGTCCCGCAGATGCTGCGGGACCCGGCCTCATGAGGAGGCCCCGCTTGCCCACACCCCGACAGTCCGCGCGCCCCAACGGCAGCCGTCGTGTGACGGTCACGTCCTACGGCAGGCGCTGGGGCGACGCGCCGCGCGATGGCGGCACCGCCTTAGTCCTCGACGTCGTCGACCGGCTGTGGAACCCGCCGGACGACCCCGCGGTGGCCGACCGCATGATCGGGCTCACCGGCCTCGACAGCGAGGTACGCGACTACGTCCTGGCCGCACCGGAAGCGGCGGACGTCATCGAGGACACCGGCCGCAAAATGCTCGCCCTCCTGGACGTCCAGGACCCCCTCGAGCCCGCCCACCTGTATGTCCACTGCTGGTATGGGCGCCACCGAGGTGTTGACCGGACTGCCGAGTGACACACTGGGCCCGTGCTTCTTCCTCGCGCGGGGCGGCTCGCTGGGCTTAGAGGTTGAGCACCACCACATCAGACATCCCATCCTCTTACCTCCCTCTCCGCCCGAGCCGCTGCTCGACGCAGCCGAGATTCCGTGAGCGTGCGCTACAGGTAGAGAATTTCGCCATGGCACGTACATCCCGAGCGCGATCTGCGGACGACGCGAAGCTCCGACTGACCTCCCCCCTCCGTGAAAAGCTCAAGGCCTTGGTGTTCGACGCGAACGCCTACGGACAGGCACGGCCTGACCTCGACCATCTTGGGCGCCTGGCCAGCCGGTTGGCCGGCATACACGTTGAGACCTGGGTACCCGAGCCTGTTGCTTGGGAGTGGGCGGAGCACCTGGCCAGCGACTGGCAGGTTTTGAAGAACGCGGCGGCCGCTGAGCGAAAACGGCTGCTAGACGCCGGTCTCGAAGTCCCCGCGCCGACCGGCTACGCCACCCGCGACGAAGTGATCGCGGCAGCGCTTGCCAACCTGGCGAACACCCCCAACGTGAAAATCATTGAGCTCTCGGGCCGAAGCGCGATCGAGGGGTTGAAGGACCAAGTCCTTCTCCGCGACCCGGCCAAGCGCAAGGGCGGAAGGGCCCCTGACCCCGAGAAGGGAATCAAGGGCGTCACAGGGATTAAGACCGGTGCAAGTGACAGTGCCTGGATCCGCGATGTCCTGGCGCTTGCTGCCCCAGATGAAGTCGTGATCGTTTCCAGCGACCGTGATGTCTCGGCCGCCTTCGAGGCCTGGAACAAGCAGATACCGGAGTTGCGATCCCTCACCGAACTGCGGCCAACGTTCTTCGACTTCACTGTGGACGACGGGCACGCCCGCTCCGCCATCGTCCGGTACCTCCGCGAGCGGATTCCGGCGCAGGTTGAACGGGACGGGATCGACATCGGGCGGATTGTGGGCCTCGAAGCGGCTTACACCGCTACGCGGGATGGCGACGGCACCAGCCTCAGCAGCTATGGCGCGAGCGTAACGGGCCTCGTAGCACTAGCCGGGATCGGTAGCGTCAGGGTCGAAGCGAACCAGCCCTCCGCGCCGACCCCAAACAATCGCGGAAACGGACCGGCCGACCCCGGTACGGCCCTAATGGAGGCTGCTGACGCGACGGTGTTCTTTCTGGCTACCGGTGAAGCCACTGTGCAGACTCTGCTGAATGGCGGTGATCCTGAAGTGGAGGTAGTCCCGATCAACAGTGTCCTGGTGCGTGCCCAACTCACCTTTCAGTTCGTTGACGGAGTCATCACATCTCTGGCTGCCGACACCGACGCCACCGCGATGATCCTTGAGGAAGCTTTTGACGACGATGAGGCCCTTGCGGAAGCGGTCATCGAGGCGCTGAACACAGTCCCGGGTATCGCCTTGGACTCCGGCCCTCTGGAGGACCAGGTGATCGACATCCCGGGCACAAAGGCCCATGTCGCGCTCAGTACGAGCAGGTTCGGCGACGGTCAGTGGGCGATGGAGATCAACCTTTGGTTGGGCAACGACGAAGAGCAGGAGCTCGAAGGGACAGCGGGAGTGGAGTGCGAGTACGATCCTTCTTCCTGGTGGGGCGGTCGAGAAGGCTTTCAAGGGCCTGACGCCTACCCCGTATCCGTCTGGGGAACTGGGCTACACGACACCCACAAGGTTTGGGCCTTGTCTGCCTGGCTGATCGACCGTATTGATTGGCCGCAGTTCCTCGTCCTCACACCTGAGCCTGTAGCGGCGACAAACGACGAGTCCGCCGATGACTAATGCGGTCTGCAGTGGTGCTTGCCCTGATCGCCCTGCCCAAGAGCACCCCGGTAGTCCGGTAAAGCGCGCCGGCCGTTGCTGAGGCCGTCGCCCAGTGGCTCCGCGGGCACGGAGTCGAGGTCGCTGTTCAGCACCGTCACCTGAACAAGCCGCTGGTGCGCCACGCCCGCCAAGCCCAGGCCGGCTCACCGTGCCGCTTCTGCCGGATCATCACCGGGGAGGCCGAGAGCACGATCGTGCGCCGCTGGCCGACCGCCGTCGCCGTCGTCCCGCACGCCCCGGTCGCCGAGGGACATCTTCTGGTCCTGCCCACACGCCACGTACGGGACGCCGGCTCGGACCCTGTCATCTCCGCCGCGACGATGGCCGCGGCGGCCGAACTCGCCGGTGAATTCCCGGCCGCGGACATCCACACCTCACGCCGTCCCGGCGCGGCTGCGGGCGAGGAGCACCTGCATCTGCACGTCATCCCTCGCACTGTGGAGGAGTCGCCGTGACGGCAGTCAGAAGCCGTTGTGCTTCTCCTTGATCTGCGACGTTGGGTGACCCGGGCGGCTGCGGCCGGGCGTGCGCTCAAGATCCGGGCCAAGGGCCTGTGCGCCCGGCACTACTAGGACGTGCCCCGGCTGCGGCAGGTACGGGCCGGGCTGCCCCGGGGCGCGCCAGATCGCGTCCGGCTCCGGCTGTGGACCAACCTCCGGAGACCACATATCTAGCCGCCCTGTGAGGGATGCCGGGCCGCCTGGGCGAAATGCATGACGAGGCCCTTCGCGCCGGCGGCCATCTCATCGATGAGCTTGTAGCCGCGGGGATTGTCCGGGTGGTTGCGCACCCAGATCATGGCGTACTTGACGATCTGGTCGATGTCGCTGGGCCGCAAGAAGATGGCGTCGCCGGTGTGCAGCGGCTCGGGGGCCTTGTGCTGCCACAGTCGGTAGTACCGGCCCTCGTCTTCGTTGAAGCCCAGATGCCGATCACCGTGCGGGTTGATCAGGTACGTGGTCCACGGCATATCGTCCGGGCCGGGCATCCACGGCTGTTCTTGATTGGGCTGGCTCACAGATCCTCCGTCATCGCTCGGCAAAAGAGGCGAGTTTCGCAGCGCACGCCGTCACTCCCGGCCAGGAGTGCCGCACTTACTGGACGATGCCCCGCTGAAGCCCGCACCGTGCCCCAGCCTGGCAGCCCGCGCGACGGCGTGTGCGTGGATCGTCGCCACCCACCGCCTGGACCGCGCCAAAGCCCCGCACACGCACCGCTGGCCGACGCTACGACTAGACGGCATTGATCACAAAAGGGTAAAGGTCGACTGCTGGTGTCCCAAGTGGTCTGCCGTGTGGGGCTTGGTCCGGGGCGAGGCAACGACAACGCCTCGTAACGGCAACCGCTCTGCCCCTGTTACCGGGCAGAGGACAGGAGGGGTACCAGATGAAGACGAAGTTCCGGTCTCGCGCTGCGGCGTTTGTGATCAGCAGCGCGCTCCTGCTGGGCGCTGGAGCGATCGCGGCATCGCCGGCATCCGCGGCGGGCAGCGACGGATGCACCAAGAACGACAGGAACCACTGGGTGACCGTTCGTGATCTGGGCTACCCGGGCATCCACACCGGCCCCGGGGCGAAGTACCGGAAGAAGGGGACGATCGACTTCGACGAGCACTTCCGCGTGTACTGCAGCACCAAGAACGGTTACGGCAACCACTGGCTGTACGGCAAGAAGGAAGGCTCGAGCCTGAAGGGGTGGCTCTTCGCCGAGCGCACCGAGCCTGGCTACTTCTGAACCAAGCAGCACGACCCGTCGGGGGCCGGTGTCCGCGGACACCGGCCCCCGGCCGTTTTTCAAAAACCGGTCGGCAGGTGTCCCAACAGGGCCTGTCGCGAGGGCTTGGTCGGGGGCGAAGGGATTCGTCGCACTCGACAGGAGCCGCCGTGAACCGCCCCTTGCCCCGACTCACCGCCCAGGCACCGGCATGATCCCCCGCCTTCCCGGGCCGATCGCCGGCATGGGGCCGTGGATCGCCTCGTCCGCCCCGTACCTGGCTGGTCTTCTCCTTGGTGCCGGCGCGGCCGCCCTGTGGCTGGCCGTGCGGCGAGCGCAGCGCGTGAGGGAGGCGCTCGCCGACCGCGTTCGTGTGGAGCTCATCCCCACCGCGACGTTCAATCCGGGGGAGGGAGAGGTGACCCGGTGGGCGCATCAGTTGGCCCGGATACGGTTCGCCGCCTCGAGCACCCCCAGCCGCGGTGCCGCTGCCCGCATCCGCTACAGCGCCACCAACGGCAAGATGCGCTGCTACCTCGAAGGCCCGGCCGCTGCCGCCGCGGTGCTGTCGATGCCCGGATTCGCCGAGGTGGACGTGCGCACCGACCGCGGCACGAAGTCCATCACGCCGGTGCGGTTCCCCGATCCCGCCCAGCGAGAGGGGGAGCGGCAGTGAACCCACCCGTCGACCTGGCCAAGACCGCCGACCGTGATGGCGGCCGGCCCCGTTATGTGGAGCGGGCCGAGCTGGTGCTGGCCATGCCGCACCACAAGCCGCTCGCGTCCCTGGGCCTGAACCCGGATCCGCTGCAGCAGCTGGCGGCCGCGATGGCGACGGTCCGCAGCGAAGCGGGGGAGGAGGCTGACGTCGTCCTGGACCTGGTGCCGGTCAGCCCGGGGAAGATTGCCCGGCGCCGCCGACGGCTGATAGCCGCCTCCCGCCGCCGCGGCCCGTCGGCGTACGGCGAAAAGCTGACCAGCGTCGGGGGCGGGGGGGTGGTGGAATCCCTCACCGCTGCCTGGAGCGGCGGGGCCAGCTCAAGCCGCGGTACAGGCGCCCGGTCGCAGAAGCTGCCGCGGATGACCGACGTCCGCGACAGCGTGGGCAAGTTCGAGCCCGGGGCGGCGGTGTTCGCCGTGCAGCTCCTCCTCCGTGTCGCCGCCGGACACCCGCAGCAATCTGCGGCGCGCATGCACCAGCTCCTGGCCGTCTTCGCCATCACCAGCGGCCCCAACTACCTCAAACCCCGCCGGCCGCGCACCCGACGCGCCAAAGCGGCCTTCGACCGCCGCTTCGCCAGCGGGGAATTCCATCCGCCTCGCCAGCAGTGGCTGACGGTGCCCGAGCTCGGCGGATTCCTCAAACCGCCCACCGCGCGCTGTCACGCCTCCAGCGTCGTCCGGTCCGGCGGCCTGGTCCCGCCGGCCCCCGCACACCTGCCCGTCTACACCGGCCAGCCCGACCTGGTGCCGCTCGGCGCCGTGACCTACCCCGACGGGCGGGAGCGGATCGGCGCGGCCCGGGTGAGGGACCTGCTGTTCGGGCTGCAGCTGGGCAAGTCCGGCAACGGCAAGACCGAAGCGGCGCTCGTCCAGGCGATCGCGATGGCTCACTGCGGGTACGGCGTCTGGTTCCTGGACCCTCACGGCGAAGCGTGGGCACGGGCCAAGCCGTACCTGGCTCACCCGCACCTGTTCGACCGGGTGTGGGAGATCAACCTGGCCAAGTGCGACCTGGAGCAGCGGGTGGTGTCCTGGAACCCGCTGTCGATGGAGGGCCGCACCGAGAGCGATGTCCAGGACGTGGTGCGGTCGGTGACGGAGGGCATCGCGGCCGCCCAGGACTGGGGCGATCACGCGCCGCGGGCCCGGACGATCCTGGCCCGTACCGTCCAGGCGCTCGCCCTGCTGTCGCTGCGCGCGGTCCAGGACGGCCGCCCTGAGCTTCAGCCCACCCTCTTCCAGATCAGGACGTGGCTGACGGATGAGGACTGGCGGGAGGCGCTCTTGCCGGTGCTGCCGCAGCGGGTGCAGACGTACTGGCGGACCACCTTCCCCACCCTGGCCAAGGAAGCCGTCCCGACCGTCACTTACGTGATGGACCGGCTGGACACCTCCCAGTCCCTGCAGGCGTTCTTCGGCTCTCCGCGGTCGGCCTACGACATCCGCGCCGCGATGGACACCGGCCGCATCGTCTGGGTGTGCCCCTCCGGCTCGGAGTCCGACGCGCTGGTGTCCTGCCTGCTCATCCACGACCTGCACCGGGCCGCGCTCTCCCGTCAGGACACCCCTCGCGCCGATCGCCGCACCTTCTGGGCGTGGGGGGATGAGCTCACCGCCGTGGACAGCAGCAGCAAGGGCTTCCTCGCGGCACTGTGCGAGCAGGTCCGCAAGTATGAGGTCCGGTTCACCGGCATGACCCAGATGGCGCTGCGGCTCAGCCCCATCACCCGTCAGGCACTGCTGCAGAACCAGTCGCTGCTGTCCACGTGCGCCGCCGACTACGACGAGGCCGCCTTCGTGGCCCGCCGGTGGAACGGCCACGTCACCCCGGAGACGATCACGGAACTCCCCAAGTACCACTATGTGATGTCGATCAACCTCGACGGGGCGCCCACCACCCCCTTCCGGGTGCGCGGCCTGCCGGTCGAGGAGATCTACGCCCACTACGAGAACCCCGACGGCATCCCGGAGCTCGACGCGGCGATCGACACCAATCTGCAGCGCCGTCCCGTCGGCGACATCCTCGCCGAGCTCGAGGTCCTGGACGACGAGATCCTCGCGCACTTCACCGGCCGCCAACCGCCCCCGGCGGCCGCCGGCGGCCCGACCACCCGCATCGGCTGAGGAGCCTGATATGCCCTACCCGACGACCGCACCGCTGGGCGCCGGCCCGCTGGGCCAGCAGGTCCTGAACGTGCTGTACCAGCACCGTCTGGTCGCGACCGACCAGGTGCACCGCATGCTCACCCCGCACCACACCCGCGCCGAGTACCTGCGCCGTCAGCTCCACCAGCTCCGCGAGCAGGGCCTGGTGAACCTCGTTGGCCGGCGCTCCCACGGACAGGCTCCGCTGCTGTGGTGGCTGACCGACAAGGGAGCCGAAGCCGTCGAAGCGACCGGTCTGCTTCCGCAACGGCCGTACCGGATGAGCCCGGAGGCCGCCGCCGGCCCGCTGCAGGAGCACACCCTGGCCACCGTGGAGACCGGCCTGGCGTTTGTCGAGTGGTCCCGCAAGCTGGGCCACGAATGCGGTCCCCTCGACTGGTCCCCGGAGATCGCGCACTACTACCGGGACGAGACCCGCCCCGGGGAAGACCTCTCCCTGGTCCCGGACGCCGTCCTCAACTACGTCCACACCGAAGGTGAGCAGCGAACCCTGCTGACCTTCTTCATCGAGGTCGACCGCACCCAGATGACCATTGCCCGGCTGGCCCAGAAGGTCCACGCCTACGCCCGATACCACCAGTACACGCCCCCGGCCGGCCCTGCCCGCGGCGGCCGGCCCGCACGCCGCGCCCAGAGCGCAGCGGCCTGGCGCAGCCGCTACCCGGTCTTCCCCCGTCTCCTCCTCGTCCTCACCGGAGCCTCGTCCGCCCGGCTGGAGCGCCGCATCGCCGACCTGCGGAGCCTGGTCGCCGCCGACCCGGCCGCGACCGCCGCGAATCTGCGCGCCAGCGTCACCCTGCTCGACCAGCTCCGCGAACACGGACCGTTCACACCCATCTTCACGCCCGTCCTCGGCCCCGCCGACCCCACCGACGCCTGGCTGCGCCCCAGCGCGCACGTCGCCTGATCCCCCTACCTCGTCTCGAAGGAGCCCCTCGTGACCTCGCACCGTTTCACCAAGTCCGCCGCTCGCAAGTCCGCTCCGGCTGCCGGCACCCCGCACGCCTGCACCGCGCTGGACGTGCCTCTGCCGTTCTCTCCGCTGATCACCGAGCTGCTCGCCATGCACGCCCACACCCGGCACCTGACCTGGCTCGCCCAGCGCGAGACATGCCGCGAGGAATTCCAGGCGGCCGCACGATCCCTGGTGAGCGAACTCCTCCGGGCCTGGGAGCACCAGACCGGCGGCCACGGTTCGATAGAGGACCTCCTCCAGGCCCCGCCCGAGGCAGGCCCGGCGGGAGTCCACGCGCCTGGGCATCCCGAAGAATCCGGCCGCGGGCAAGCACGGCGTGCGTCATGACCCGGCGATACCTGCCGCAGCCCCGCGGGCTGGGCCACACGGGCAGGGGACGGTTCGTCAAGACCTGGCAGACGACACGAAGGAGGGACGCGGTGGGACGTGTGACAGCTGAAGCGTCCGGAGGACTAGGGTGGTCCCGCGCCGTCTCCTGTTTCCGCCCGGACACAGGCAGTCGGAGCCTCGGACACGACAAAGGCCCCGAGCAGCTCAGGTCTGCCAACCTGTGCGAGCTACTGGGGCCGCCGTCGGTGCGAGCAGGCTTCTCGGAAAAGGTCTCGCACGGTGCGAGACCGAGGTCTTCAGGAAACGAGGTCTCGCTGAATGCAGCGTACCCGCACAGGTCCTTCAGGACCCAACAAGCACCACCAGGACGCAGCCGTGTTCATTCCGGTCACCTGGTGGATGTCCGCATGTCATCCGGACTGTGGGCTCGTGTCTTCCCCCTCTGAGGGGAGCTGTATGACGTAGCCACCGGAGGGGCAGCCCTCCGCGGCGCCTTCCCCAAGGCCCGCGTCTGCTGCCCCGGCCACCGAGCCCGATCCCCATCGGGCCAGCTGGCCAACCTGCCACCGCCGTTCCAGGGGAGCAAGCCCTGGTCAGGCGAAGTGTCCGCCCCGAAGGCCGGACAGATTTTCGGTTCACCCGAACCTGAAGCACCCCTCACAGGGGCTTCGTGTTGCCCGACGCAAGCACGGTGCAACGGAGGTAATGATGCACGACGTTGCGGCGTGCCGCCATATCCACCTGGCGGCATGTCCTGATCTGTCCGAGACCCGAGACGTCTCGAGCACGTTTCGTCATGCCTTCGTTCTCGTGCGTGACGCCGCTGACCACGAGCTCGCTGCCACCGCCTCCCGCCAGCTGCGCCGACCGGACGACTTCCTCGCCGCGGCCCGGTACATGGTCGAGGCCGGATATCACCCGAAAGCCGGACGGACGACGCTGCGCCTGGCCGAGGTCTTCGCCGCCCGGATGAGGCGCAGCAGCCGCGGCCATTTCGCGCTCAGTGCGGAGGCGACTGCCCGCGAACTCGGGCTGAAGAAGAGGGCGGTGATGTACCACGCCCGGTATCTGCGTGAGCTCGGCCTGATCGCCTACGTGGAGCACGGCTCCAAGACCAACGTGCTGCGCACCCGCCGGGGGAGCGCCTGGCGGCCCGGGGACGGATACCGCGGCACCGCCACCTTGTTCGCCGCCGTCGCCCCGCGCATGTGGGACGACGCGCAAGGGCGCCGCATCGCCGGGACCGGCTACACCGCGCGGATCACCGGAGTCACCGGGGCCGGGCGCGTCCGAGCCGTCGAAGAGGCCCGCCGGAAGGCGTCCCGGCGCCGGCCCCGGCGCACGTCGTGCACCCCTTCTGTGGTGGTCCCCAAGGACCACCGTCAGGTTCAGGTCGTGGGGGGTAAGAACAACACCCCGCGCCAGCGCGCGACGTGCCCGAAGACCTCCCGCCCCACCACAACGGACAGGGGCCCGGTCTCGCCGACCGAATGCGCCCGGGGGATCACCCTGACCGAACGGCTGCAGGGCGAGGTGTGGTGGCTCCACCGTGCATGCCCCCGCCGTCTGGCCTACGCGCTGCGGCCGCTGATCACCATCGGGTGGACCTGGCAGGGCCTGGCGGCCGAGCTGCTCACCTGGGCAGTTCCCGGTTACCTGAGGGACCCGGCCGCCTACGTGCGGCACGAGCTCGCCCGCCGTCAACGGCTGGGGAGTCTCACCGGCGTGGCCCCACCGGAGGTACCGGCCGACGACGGCACCCGGCACGCGGCCATGCTGCGCAACCGGGAAGAGCGCAATGCCCCGATCTGGCAGCGCTACGCCCAGCAGCTCCGTCCGGCGCTGCGCCGACGGCTCGCCGCTGTCCGGCAGTCCCTCCCTCGCCAGCGGAACACGGCAGTGGAATACCGGTCGTGGCTGCGGGAGGACGAGGAGGACTTCGCACGCTCCCTGCCGATGCAGTCCTGGGACGAGGACATCTCCCCGCTCGAGGTCTACCGTGCCCGCGCCCTCGGCGCGCCACTGCCTGCTCCCCGACACGCCAAGGCTGACCGGGGGTGGCTCGAGCACTTGCGTGACCAGCGCGACGCCGAACGGGCATTCGGCGAGCTACGCGCCGAGCTCGAGGAGTGGGAGGCGGTCGGCCACCAGGTGACCGGCCACAGCTGACCGGTCGGCCACCCAGCAGGCAGCCGGGCCCCCGGTGGCCGATGGCCGACAGCGCGCATCGGCCATCGGCCATGGCCGATCGGCCACCTCTCTGCTGCCCGGTACTCGTGGCCGATCGGCCACCGCGCCCGCGGCTGACGTACCGCGCATCCGCTGCGGCAGCCGCCTCTGCCCGATGGCGCCATGCGCAGGCGCCTCGCCCAGGCGCGCTGGAGCACCGCCTCGCGCCGAGCCAACTCATCCCGGGAGCGCCAGGCCGGAGCCCGCCCCTTCTGCGCCCGCTCGGGGAGGTTGCCCAGAGGCCCGCCAAGGGGCGCACTTCGCGCTGGGCAACCGGTTGACCTGGTGGTTTGCGGATTCGGTCAAGCCTTTGGGCAACTGCCGGCAGGGAGCGTTCACGGCACGCGATCGAAAAAGGGAGTTGTGCCGTGGCAGACCAGAAGCGACCCGCAGCCGGAGTCGGGATCTTCGCCCGCCTGGACGCCGAATGGGTGACCGTGTGCGCGGACCCGCAGATCGGTGCGGCCGTGCGCGACTGGATGGCCGACGCCCAGATCCCGCTCTTCGGCCCCGAGGAGGTCCTGGCCGCGCTTCAGCCACAGCCCGACCAGGCGGATAACAGCATGGCCGACGCGGTGCTCCGCACGCTGCTGGTGCGGGCGGCCGGCACCGGGCGACCGGCCACGTGGGCGGCGCGGATCGTGGTCCAGACGATGCTGCCGGCCGCGGTGCGTATCGCCCGCGGCCAGACCCGGTCCACCGGTGGCCGATCCCTTGAGGACGTCGCCCACGTCACCGTCAGCGTCCTGTTCGAGGTGGCACGGTCCGGCCGCATCCACCCCCGGCCTGGCCGGCCCGCGGCGAATGTGGCCCTGGACACCCTCAAGCGCACCTGCCGGGAGCTGGCCCGCGAACGGGGTGGCGACGCCGAGTACCTCGATGCCGCGACCGCCGAGGAGCAGCTGGGCCCCGACCAGTGCGCCGAGACCGCAGCCCTCCTGAAGGACGCGGTCAGCCACGGACTTGAGCCCGCGGAGACGGTGGCCGCCCCGATCGAGGCGAACGTCGCCCGCCTGGAGCTCCTGGAGCTCCTCCTGGCAGCCCTGCGTCAGGGAACGCTCACCGGCCCGGACGCACAGGCCATCAGCTGGCACCACCGGGAGATCCCCGTCCCCGACGCGGTAGCGGCCCGCGTGACCGGCACCACCGCGGGGGCCTGGCGCCGACGCCGCGCCCGCGCCGTACAGCGCCTCATCCCGGCGGCCGCCGAACTGGCGACGGCCGCATGAGCCGCAGCCGCCGCACCACCGGTACCCGCACACCTCATTCCCAGGGAGCGCACATGACAGACGAAAGGACCGGCCCGTCGGCCGGGCGGTTGGACGCCGACGAAGAGCGTGTGACCCGCGCCTGGCACCTGCTGGTCGGACTCGGCGCAGCGCTCGTGCACCGCCCTTTCAACCCCGTGACCTACCAGGCGCTGCGCGACTACCTCGACCGGGACGCGGACGAGGTCCTTGCCTCCCTCACGGTCCTGCTGGAGCGGCCTGAGAACCAACTGCGTGAGCGGATCGCGGAACTGACCCGGCCCGTACCGGCCGCCGAGAACGGAGGACGGTCATGAAGCTGTGGAAGTCCAGGGAACAGCGGGCGGAGGCGTCCGTCGAGAACGTGGTGGAGGAGTGGGAGGAGCGCGGGCCGCAGGCCGGCGGTTGGGATCTGTCGCCCGGAGCGCGGGCGAACGCGACCGTTGTGGCGCGCTGGTTCGCCTGGGCGGTGATCTGCGCCGGTCCCATCCTGGGGCTGCTGGCCTGGATGTCGGCCGCGGCCGCCGTGGACGCCGTCCCGCAGCCGCAGCCGCGAGTACAGCATGCCGAGGCAGACGAGGCGGGACCCTCGGGGTTCGCTGAGCTGTTCGTCGCCGCCTTCGTCGCGGCCGGGGAGGACGACCAGGACCAGCTCGCCCCCTACTACCCGTCGGCCGGGCAGCTGCGACTGGACGGGAAGCCGGGGCGGCAGAGGGCGACCCAGACGACCGCTGTCCGGGTGCGGCAGACCGCACCGGGCGCCTGGTCCGTCACCGTCGCCGCCCGCATCGAGCCGACCGGCCAGCCGAAGGACGCAGCCGAGGCCCCATCCGATGCGCTGCGGTACTTCCAGGTGCCCGTCCTCGCCTCCACGGGATCCGGCACTTCCGGCGCGGAGGGCTACGTGGCGGCCACCCTGCCGGCCGAAGTGGCCGCTCCTGGCAGCCAGTCCCACCAGCCGCAACTCGGCTACGGGCCCGAGCGTGCCGCCGTGCCCGACGACACTCGCGCCGAGACGGCCGGGGAGTTCCTCGGCGCGTACCTGACCGGATCCGGGGAGCTGGACCGCTACCTCGCCCCCGGTCTCCACATGGAACCGGTCAGTCCTGCGCCGTACCGCAAGGTCGAGGTCGAGTCCCTGGCCGTCGCGGGCGAGGAGAGCGCCGACGGCCCGGCCACCGGTGTGCCGGCGGACGGGACCCGCCAGCGGCTGCTGGTGCAGATCCGCGCCACCGGTGCCGACCGGGTGCAGGTCCCGCTGTCCTACGCCCTGACCCTCACCGCTCGCGCCGGGCGCTGGGAGATCGCGGCCCTGGACGCCACCCCCGCCACAGCCCACCGCACCCCGCCCACCGCACCGACCGGCCCGGCCACATGACCGCCCAGATATGGAGAAGACCACGATGAACCAGCTCGCTGTGATCGGGAACATCGAAACCGCTCGGATGCTGAGCGCCGACCTGAAGAACCTCATCCTCTACGGGGTCATCCCTTTGATGTGCCTCATCTTCGTGGTCGTGGTCGGGTTCAAGACCCGCGCGGCCGGGCCGACCATCCTCTCGGTCATCCTCGCGGCCATGGTCTGGTGGGGCGCCGCCAACATGGACCTGCTCAGCGACAAGACCGGTGAGGACGTCACCCAGTACGACAACGGCGTCAGGCCCGCCGACACCGGACAGGCACCGTGAGCGCCGCCGAACCGATCGGCGCGGACGCGGGTGACCGTCTGATCGGCCACTGCTACACCAAGGCCCGCCGCCTGCCGGTCGTGGTCGGGAAGATTCCCGGCGGCAACGCCCGGCTGCCCGGCGGCCCCTACACCAAGACCCAGCTGACCACCCTGGTCGTCCTGTTCATCCCGCTGATCGCCACCCGCAGCCTGTGGGGCACGCGCAGCGTGCTGGACCTGCTGATCGTCATCGTCATCCCGTACGCGGGGGCGTGGACGCTGCGGTTCGTCCGGCTGGACGGCCGGAACCCGGCAGCCGTCATGGTGAGCATCACCATGCTGGCGACCGCGCCCCGCCACGGCCGGCTGCGGGGACGCCCCTGGCACGCCGCCTCCGCCCACCGCGCCCGTGCCGCCTGCACCTTGCCACCCACAGGCCGACCCGCGCAGGACGCGGCCGACAACCAGCAGGCCCCCGCCGCAGACCGGGAGCGACCGGAGACGGCCGGCGAGACCGAGCCACCACACCTTGACCAGCCCGCCCCGCCCCGCCCATCGGCCCCGGCACGCTCCGAGGAGCCGGTGACGGCAGGCGATGGCGGGATGCGGTCCGGCGTGCAGCAGCTGCTCGCGCAGCGCCGCACTGGGCCCGAGCACGAATCAACGAAGGGGCACTGACCATGCGGCTGCCTGTCCGGCACGTGGCCGGGAACATCATCTGGACCACACACGGCACCTGCTGGGCCGTGTGGCGGGCGTCCTCGGCGAACTACAGTCACGCGACGGCAGCGGCCAAGCGACGCAGGCTCAAGGCGATTGAATCACTGGTCAAAAGCCTCCAGGGCGAGCCGATGCTGCTCAGCCTGTGCCCCCAGACCGACCCGGTCCAGGTCGTCCGCGACATGACCGCCGGCATCGACCTCGAGGCGTCCGACCGGTATGTCGACCTCGCCCACACGGTGCTGGACCAGCTGGAGACGATGGAGCTGACCGGCCGCACCGACTGGCTGGCCATCCCCCTGCCCTCCGAGACCCGCCGGGACAGCCTCACCCAGGTCCTGTCCGCTGCCCGGGCCGAGCTGGCCGGACAGCTCGGGCTGATGCCCGCGCCCGTCTCCGCGGCCGAGGAACAGCGGCGCACCGAGCAGGCCGCGCGGATTCAGGCCCAGTGGCCGGCGGCTGTGCCGATGCGGCCGGCCACGGAGTCCGAAATCCTGTGGATCTACGGCCACAGCACCCGCCGCGGTCTGGCCGAACCCCTGCTGCCCGCCCCGGACGACAGCACGCACCGGGTCCGGGGACGGGGCCGGACCACTGCGGCCCTCAGCGAAGCCCTGCTGGCCGAAGGCGGAACCGACTTCGGCTCCCGGCGTGGCCAGCCGGTCGGTAACCCTTTCCAGCGCCGCTTCCTGCAGGTGTCTACCGAGTGGGGAGACAGCTACCAGGCGCTGCTCGCTTTGTCAGAGATGCCCGAGGAATTCCAATTCCCCGGCAGCGAGTACCTCCAGGCCCTCGACCAGTTCCCCTTCCCGATCGACTGGGTGGCCCGCCTCCACATCACCCCCGGGCACAAGGCCGAAGCCAAATCGAGGCGCCGGGCACGCGAACTGGCCCACCAGGAAGCCGAATACGACGGCGACGCCGCCGGCGCGCCGGACCATGTCCGCACCGGCATCGGCAAGCTCGCCCACTTCCGGTCGCGGGTGACCTCCTCCGCGCGTGAGGTGGAGGTCGGCGCCATGGTGGCGCTGTGCGTGTGGGGCCAGAACGCCGACGAGGCGCAGGACCGGGCCACGGCCGTCGCCAGCCACTTCGGCCCGAGCGACTACACCTTCGCCCGGCCGCTGGGCGAGCAGGAAGCCCTCTTCTACGGGATGCTGCCCGGCTGCCGCACCCCGCGGGTGATGACCGCCTACCGGCAGATCCTGCTCGCCTCCGATTTCGCCATGGCGATGCCCCTGGCCGGCGCCGAGCTCGGCGACGACACCGGCGCCCTGTACGGACTGCAGACAGCCAGCGGCGGCGTCCGCCCCGTGCTGGTCGACTTCTCGCGCGGCCCGCGCGAGAACGCGAGCGCTTCAGCCGCGTTCATCGGCGAACTCGGCGCCGGAAAGTCGGTCGGCATGAAGGCAGCCGTCTACAGCGTGCTCGCCCGCGGCCGCCGCACCGGGATGGCCAACTCCCGGGGCCGGGCCGTCATCGTCGACCGGACCAGAAACCAGGAGTGGCTCCGTTTCGCCAGAACCTGCCCCGGCACCACCCAGACCATCACCGTCGACCAGGACGCGCAGATCTCCCTCGATCCGCTGCGCCTGTTCGCCCCCCAGGAAGCCGCCCGGTTCACCGAGTCGTTCCTGACCCTGCTGCTCGGCGTGAAGCCGATGGACCTGGAAGGGGTGGCCCTGTCCGAGGCCATCGAAGCCGTCCTGGCCGGCCCCGCCCCCTCCATGCGCGCCCTCACGAAGGAGCTTGAAGCCCGCGGCGCCAGCGACCCGGCCGCACAGGGCCTGGCCCGCAAGCTCAAGGCCGTCGCCCGCAAGGACCTGTCTCGGGTGGTCTTCGACGATGCCCTGCCGGTGGCGGCCGCAGACGCCGACAGCGTCGTCTTCAGCGTGCACGCCCTCCAACTGCCCAAGCGTGCCGAACTGGGCAGCGACTTCCGCCTGGAGCGCATGGAGTTCGAGAAGGTCATGGGCCGGGCCCTGATGTACCTGATCGCCGCGCTGTGCCGGCAGATCGCGGTCGCCTCACCGAGCGAGTTCGCCGTCTGCGTGTGGGACGAGTGCTGGTGGCTCACCTCCTCCAGCGAGGGCCTGGAGCTGCTCCTCGAACTCGTCCGCGACGGCCGCAAGCACAACGCCGCGGCCTTCGTCGGCTCCCACGACTCCGATGATGTCGGCCCCTCCGACAACGAGCGCGGCGCGATCGTCCGCGGCCTGATCCCCCACCGGTTCCTGTTCCGCCAGACCACCAGCCACCTCGCCCGGCGCGGCCTGGACTTCCTCGACCTCGACGGCGAGGACAAGGACCTCCTGGAACTGGTGACCACCGGCCTGTCCCCCTCGACCTGCCCGAGACCGAGCGGGAGGCCCGGCTGGGGGAGTGCCTGTACCGGGACCTGCTGGGCCGGGTCGGCACCATGAAGATCCTCATCCCCGCCGATCCGGAAGCCGCTGACGCCATCCACACCACGCCCACCGGGGAGCCGGCATGAGCTGGATCCGGCTGCTGTGGCGTCTGGGACGGCGCCAGTGGAGCGGCGCGCTGCTCCTGGGGGCTCTGGTTGCGACCACGGTGGTGGTGCTGACGTCCACCCCGGCGCTCGCAGCCCCCACCGACCCCACCCCCTCCCCGGCCGCCACCGCACCGGCCACCCCCACTCCCTCGGATGCGGCGACCTCCAGGCCCGACGGGTCCCTTTCCGAGGAGGAGAAGAAGAAGGAGGCCGACCGGCTCCGAAGGAAGTTCGAGAAGTTCTGGGACGAGCAGCACGACGTCATCGGCGAGTCCATGCAGAAGGAGCTGCTGCGCCAGGAGCAAAAGCGCGTCCGCAAGCTCCTGGAGGACGAAGGCGGCGTCCTCGGGGTTTTCAACACCACCGACAAGTACGGCATCCCCGTGAGCACCTACAGCGTCGATGGGGACACCGGCAGCTGGTACCAGTGGGATCTGGGCGTGTGGAACCTCCTCACCTCCCTGTGCTTCATGCTCACCAAATGGCTGATCGCCTTCTCCTGCTGGATGGTCGCCTGGGCACTGTCCTTCGGCCTCGCCAAGATCCTGCTGAAACCCGTCCTGGCGGTCGCGGAGTCCCTCCACACCCGGGTCATCATGGAGCTCGGCCTGCCCACGCTCTTCCTGACCGTCTGCGCCCTCATCTGCGCCTGGAACATCTTCTTCGGTGACCGTGCCCGCGGCTGGGGCGACGCCGCCCTGTCCATCCTGCTCGCCGCCCTGACCGCCACCGCTGTCATCACCCCGCCCCAACAGCTGATGGGCGGACAGGACCAGGGCGCGCTCGGCGCGGTGCGGCAGTTCTCCCTCGAAGTCACCGCGATCATCCTCGACAGCACCCACCCGCCAGGCGAACAGCAAGACGACAACACGCCGGTCACCGCCGCCGGTCTCGCCCGCCCGATTACCGACGCCCTCACCGACGCGTTCATCGCCAAGCCCGCCCAGCTGATCAAATACGGGCGGACCTTCAGCGACGACTGCAACGAGCGCTACGCCGAAGCGCTCCTGGACCAGCTCGCCTGGGAAAGGCAGTTCGACAAGCGCCTGAGCGGCGCCAAGGACGTCATCCGCGGCGCCAGCAAGGCCGCCGTGCTCGGCCCGCTGGGCAGCACCGCCGACAACCTGGGCATCGACATCCCCGGCGCGGACATCCCTGGTGACGTCCTGTCCAAGGTCACCGAGCTCTCGGCCGAGTGGACCGCCAACCACTACGGCGACAAGCCGATGAAGGCGTTCGAAGCCGAGTGCGTGCCCGACGCCGGATCGGCGATGAAGGCGTCCGGTGACAAGCTCGCCGGCGCCTTCTTCGTCCTCGTCGCCGCGATCATCGTCTTTCTGCTCGTCGTCGGCATCGCGGGCAGCTTCCTCGTAGCCCAGTACCGCATCGCCTACGACGCCATCCGCGGTGAAGCCGCACTCGTCGCCGGAACCGTCCCTGGGGCCGGCCGCACCTACCTATGGGGCTGGTGCGGATCGGTCAGCCGCTCGCTGCTCCAGCTCTTCGGCACCGTGAGCATGCTCGGCGTCTTCATCGTGCTGGTCGACGCTCTCCTTGACGCGCCGTCCGAGGAGTACGGCAGCGGCGGCCTGACCGTCCGCTTCCTCGTCGTCGATGTCGTCTGCATCGGCGCCTACCGCAAACGCAAGGACATCGCGCGCAAATCCCGCGACGTCGGCAACAACATCCGCAACCGGCTCAGCAACGCGCGGGTCGGAGGCACCGGCCACAGCCTCCTGGCCTCTCCATCCGCGCCCGACCACACCATGAACGCCCGCGACACCACCAACGCCATCATCCGCACCTCCATGGCCAGCAGCGCCCTCGCCCGCGGCAACATCCGCGGGGCCGCCAGCAGCGCTCTGCGCCGGGACGGCGCCAGCGCCCTGGCCACCCGCCTGAACCACAAGCCCGCCAAACGCCGCCCCACCCGCCCCGCATCCCGGCCTGCCACCCGGCGCCCCGCGACCCGCCCCCGGGGACCTCGCCAACGGCGGCCCCGCCCCGACCCACACACCCGCCCCGCCCCGGCCATCCACCGCGGCCCACGCACCCGCCACGCCGCCCGCGGCCCACCCCGCGCGTGCCCCTCCAACCGCCCGGCTCCTCCCGCCAGGCTCAGCTGCGGGCCCGCATCGACCGCCGCACCAACCCGCCCCGGCCACCGCGGGGGCCCCGGTGAACCGCCGCCGGGCCCTGCTCACCGCAGGGCTCGGCATGCCCCTCATCTTCATCGTCCTGGTGATCGTGCTCGCGACCGCCGCGGTCGCTGCTCTGGGACGAGATCAGCAGGCCCGGCTGAACAGCCAGACAGCCCAGAAGACCGCATGCTCCCGAAACGACACGGACACCACCGTGGACACCGCGGCGGTCACCGAACAGGTCCAGGCCGTCCTCAGCGGCGGCCGCGCCAAGGCATCCACGTCGGCCAAGGGCCTGGAACGCCCCCAAGAGCAGATCCCGAACGCGAAGATCATCCAAGAAGAAGGCGACGCGATGCGCGTCCCACCGCGAGGACAGGTGATCGCGATCGCGACAGCGCTCCAGGAATCCCGGCTCCGCAACCTCGCGAGCGGCGACCGCGACAGCCTCGGCCTGTTCCAGCAGCGCCCCAGCTGGGGCACGCCGGAGCAGCGCCAAGACCCCCGCTACGCCTCGCGGAAGTTCTACTCGAGGCTGCTGAAGGTCGACCGGTGGCAGCAGCTGCCGCTCACCGAAGCAGCCCAGAAGGTGCAGAGGTCCGGATTCCCCGACGCCTACGCCCAGTGGGAGCCCCTGGCCACCGCGCTACAGCGCGCTCTCACCAACACCTCGGCAGGAGGCGGCAACGGCCAGCAGGCCACTGACGCGGCCGCGCTCGTCGCCCTGTTCGGGAAGAAGAAGCCGTGCGGCCGGACCGACACATCCCAGGACGAGGGTGACGGCAGTGAGTTCGGGAAGATCCCGGCCGGCTCCCGCCCCGACGGCTACCAAATGCCGGCCGATGCACCCCCGCAGGTCCGCACCGCCCTGCGATGGGCGCTCGGGCAGCTCGGCACGCCGTACCAGTGGGGCGGCACCTGCACCAACCCCCACGGCAGGGAACCGACCGAGCGATGCGACTGCTCATCGCTGATGCAACGGGCCTACGGCGTCGCCGGCGTCAAGCTCACCCGCACCACCTACACCCAGGTCAACGAAGGCCGCGGCGTCAGCACCGACGCGCTCAAGCCCGGCGACCTGCTCTTCACCCACGACGGCCCGAAAGGCCCCGGACACGTAGGCATGTACATGGGGCGCGGTTTGATCGTCCACGCTCCCCAGACGGGCGACGTCGTACGCGTGACAAAGCTCGCTTCCTGGAAGAGCGACATCGTCGCTGCCCGCCGACTCATCAACTGACTGATCAGGTGAAGGATCACCAGCCGGTCAAGCGGCATGCAGATCGGGAGCGGCCCAGCCTCCGAGGCGCTGGTGGAGCTCCACCACCTGGGGGTGACTGCTGACCCGGTCGGTTGCGGTGGCGAGGGTCAGTACGCGAGAGCGGATCAGGGTGGAATCGAGGCGTTCGGCAAGGTCGAGGGCCTGCCCGGCGACGACACACGCTTCTTCGAGGTTGTCCTCTTCCAGGTGGGCGGCGGCCATGCCGACCATGTCCATGGCACGGACCCGTTCGTACCCGGCACCGCGCTGCTCGATGGCGGCCGCGAAATGGATGCTGGCCCTGCCTACCGGCTTGCCGTGCAGGGTGTGCAGGTCGCGGTAGGCAACCGCTGTCGCCCCGGCGAGCTCGGCGGCGGTGAAGTAGGCGATCCACTCCTCGACTCTCTCGCCGCTCTCCTCGGCCCGCGCCAGATGCTCCTGGGCCTGGGCGAGCGTCGCCAGAGACGCCTGGGCGTCCCCGACGGCCGCCAGCATCCGGCCGCGCTGCGCGGTGAGCATGGCCGTCAGCCGCAGGTTGTGGGCGGCGGCCGCGGTGCGGCCGGCCACGTCGAGCAGTTGGAGAGCGTCATCGGGGCGGCCGAGGTAGACCATTTGGTGCGCCAGACGGGACATCACCTCGGCGCCACGCCCCGGGTCCCCGGCTTGCCTGGCGAGCGTGATGGCGTGGGTCCAGTACCGCTGTGCCGTCCCGTAGTACCCCGCGTCGTGGGCGGTCCACCCGGCCAGCTGCGCGAGGTCGACGGCAGTCTGGCGCAGCCGCCGGTCGACAGCCGGGGTGGAGGTGCGGCCGTGGGCCAGCAGTTCGGTGACGTCTTGTAGCTGGGCCACGATGGCCGCCCGGAACAGCGCTCCTCCATGTCGACCGTCGAGGTCCCGGAAATGGCGGACGAGCTGTTCGATCCCGGCGACGTCCTCCTTGCCGACCCGGGCCGCGGGTCCCGGCGCCGTGGTGCCGGCAGGCGGGTCGGCCCACCACAGCCGTTCGGCAGCCGCAATGAGGGGCAGGCCGACGGCGAGTTGGGCCATATCGCGGCGACTGAGCATCAGATCGCTCCGGGCGTACTCGTGAAGGGAGTGGGCGGCCCCGTCCGGGGACCACAGCGGATCCATCGGATCAATCCCAGTGTGACTCCAGCCGAGGTCCGCCAGCGTCAACGGCCCCAGCTTCTGGCTGAGCACCTCGGCGACGATCCCGGGCACCGGATCCCGGGGATGCTCGCCCTTGAGCCATCGCCCCACCCGTGCGCAGTCGATCGCGATGTTGAGTCCGGCGGCTGCCGCACGGACATTGACGCGCCGGGCCAGATCCCGGTTGCTGATCCCGGCCCGCTGTAACGCGTTGGCCAGCCGCTCGTTCGGTCGTACGCCCATGACGATCACCCCGTCTGCCTTGAGCCCCTCAGACTCATGCCAATCCGCAACCCATCGCAACCCCCTTCCACCTATTCCCCGGCCAGCCGGACGAAGTTCCCTGGATGTGATGACATCCCCGGGAAAATATGGATGGCTGCGATGACGATGCCCCAGGCCGACACCACGGCCGGGCTCGGGCTGCTGGTTACGCGCCCGAGGGAGCCGGTGCTGCGCCGGGCCGACACTGATCTGTGGGCTGGTGACATCGATCCGCTGCGGATCACGCCAGAGATGCAGATCGGGCTGTGGGGCAGGGCATGCGCCCGCTGTGGCAGCCCCGACAAACCGCTGAGCCCCGGCGGCTACGCCTACACCCGGGCGCGAGGCGGCGGCCGTCTCGGCTGGTTGGTCAAGCTGTGTGCCCGCTGCCTGCCCACGGCCGATGTCAGGTGCCCCCGGTGACCCCTGCTGCGCTGTCGTGGGCGGTGGCCGCCGGCGCCCCGGCCGAGAACGTCCGCATCGACTGGCAGGCGGGACGTGCCACCGAGATCCCCATCGGCAGTCTCTGGCACGTGCTGCGCGTCACCGGTACGACCGGACGTGACGCCCTCGCGCGGCTCCAGGAGCGCGGCGAGCCCCTGGGCCCCGTGCTCGAGGTGCCGTTGCGGTTCGCCGTGGAGTTTCTGGTGCCGCGGTGCGCGGCCGCCAGCTGGCCGCCGCTGGTGGGCACGCGCTGGGTCGAGCACGGCATCATCCGCTGCCCCGGGCCGGAGCGGACCCGCAGCGCTGGCCAACGGGCTGCGTGCGGCCGCCGGTGGATCGTCCCACCCGGCCCGGCCGCGGCCGCGGCGACCGATGCGGACGCACTGTGCGAGGCGGTGGCGGCCGCGGTCGTCCATCAGGCCGAGCGATGGATATGCACGGTCCGAAGTAGTCACCCGTTGGTCTGACACCTGCGAATCCCAAGTCGCCTCGACCCGTGCGCCGGTTGCGCGAACCGATCCCCCGCGGACGGGTCGAGGCCCCGCGTCGTCCCCGGCCGCCCTCCGGTGACGACGCGCACCGACCCCACCGGCATTCCGGCGCCGAACGTACGCAGGGACGCCGGACGACCCACGGCGGCGGAGCCGCTGAGAGGAGGACGGCCATGCACTCGCTCGCGGACCGCGATGCTGCCGAGCACGCCCACGTCTACATCACCTTGCTGGGCTGGCCCGTGGCGGCAGGCCACAGCTATCGCCCCGACAGCGGCTGCACGTGCCTGGACGGGACGACCGCCCAACTGTGCCCCAGGCCCGGGGCGCACCCGCTCGCCTCGAATGTCGTGGTCGCCAGCCCCGACCGTGTGGACCGTGAGTTCACCGCACGCCCCGGAACCGGTGTCATCGCCCCCACACTGGGATTTGACGCGGTCGTGCTACCCAGGCCCGTCGCGATGTTCGCTTTGGTGCAGCTCGAACGCCGCTCAGCTCAGGTGCCGTGTGTCGTCAACCGCCACCAGGCGGTGCTGCTGGTAGCACCCCGCACCGCCACAGCCGGACTCGGTCATCTCAGCCGGACCGTCGTGAAGCTGCGTAGCGGCCCCGACGGATGGGTGGCCTTGCCGCCGTCCCACATGACCCGGTGGGACACGCCGCCCTGGGATCACCAGGGCGAGCCGATCGAGTTACTGGATGCAGACGACATCCACGAGCCGATATCGCTGGCCGTCAAAGGTGCATGCTGACAGGCCAGTTGTCGTGCGTGTCGAGAGCGTCGAGAACGAGAACCCCCCCGACGATTCCTGACCCAGGCGCTCGCCCCAAGCGATTCGACGACCGAGCCGAGCAGCGGCTCCACCAGCTCCACCCTGCTCCCTCCAAGCCGCCCCGGTCCCACAGCGCCACTTCGGCACACGGGGCTGAGGCCCCAAACCAGCCTGATCAGTACCACCTGACCGGTAATGTCCTGATAGACCTCTGACCAGGGAGAACTCACGTGCAGCCCATGACCCTGTCGGCCGTCGCCGACGCCGTAGGCGGCCGCCTTGCCGACGCCGATCCGCAGGCCACCGTTACCGCCCCGGCCGTCTTCGACTCCCGCGTCGCCACGCCCGGGTCGCTGTTCGTCGCGCTCACCGGGGAGCAGGCAGACGGCCACGAGTACGCCAAGGCCGCCATCGCCAATGGCGCGGCCGCCGCCCTGGTCGCTCGCCCCGTCGGCGTCCCCGCGATCGTCGTTCCCGACGTCCTGGCCGCACTCGGGCGCCTGGGCCTGCACCTCGTCCAGCACGCCCTCACCGGCACACAGATCGTGGCCATCACCGGCTCCGCCGGAAAGACCTCCACGAAAGACCTCATCGCCCAGGTGCTGCCTGCCATCGGGCCCACCGTGGCCACACCCGGCAGCTACAACAACGAGATCGGCCTGCCGGTGACCATCACGATGGCCGACCCCTCCACCCGATTCCTCGTCCTGGAGATGGGAGCCCGGGGCATCGGCCACATCCGACAGCTCACCCGCATCGCTCCGCCCCAGATCAGTGTGGTCACCAACGTCGGCACCGCCCACGTCGGAGAGTTCGGCGGCCGCGACAACATCGCCCAGGCCAAAGGGGAGATCGTCGAAGCCCTGCCCGCCGACGGTCTCGCCGTCCTCAACGCCGACGACCCCCTCGTGCGCGCCATGGCCCACCGCACCCACGCCCCCGTCGTCACCTACGGCCTCGACGCGCAGGCCACCATCCATGCGACCGAGGTGAGCCTCAACGGCCGAGGACAAGCCACCTACACGCTGCACACCCCCGAAGGCAGCGCTCCCGTCGCCCTTCAATACGTGGGGCAGCCGCAGGTCTACAACAGCCTCGCCGCCGCAGCAGTCGCCCGCGAGGCCGGTCTCCCCCTCCCACAGATCGCCGACGCCCTCAGCCATGCCACCCCACGGTCACCCTGGCGCATGGAGACCACCCGCCGCGCCGACGGAGTCACGGTCATCAACGACGCCTACAACGCCAACCCCGATTCCATGCGGTCCTCCCTCGACGCACTCGCCGCGATGGCCCGCGGCCGCGACCAGCGCGCCATCGCCGTCCTCGGCCCCATGAACGAACTGGGCAACGACGCCCGCCACGCCCATGAGGAAGTCGGCCGCCACGCCGCCGGGCTCGGCCTGGACCAGCTCATCACGGTGGGAGGGGAAGCAGCCGGATGGATGCAGACCGCCGCCTACGACCTCGGCGCACCCGCTGTACACCTGCCCGATCAGGACAGCGCGCTGCACCTGCTGCGCTCGACCCTCCGGCGCGGCGACGTCGTCCTGGTCAAAGCAAGCCGTGGGGCCCAGCTCCAACAGCTCGCCCAGGCGCTGCTGGAACCGGACCCCGAACCCGCCGGCTAGACCGCAGCCTTCACCGGATGGCTCAGCTTCCCGGTGAGCACCCGGCCGTACTCGACCAGGTCTCCGGTGCCGATGAGCACCACCACATCACCCGGCCGGGCCACCGCGGCCGCGCACGCGACCGCCGCGGCCCGGTCCCGTTCCACGCCCCGGCAACTGCCCCCCGCGTTCTCCACGGCCGCGGACAGCTCCCGCAGCACCACCTCGTCACCGACCCGCGAATGGCCAGTCAGGACCACCTCGTCACCGTGAGCCAGAGCCGCCCCGAACTCACCGCCGAACGCCTCATGCCGGGCCTGGCCCGCGGGCTGGAACACCGAGATCACCCGGCCGTCGGGCTCGGTGAGGAGGCTGCGCGCTGCAGCGAGATCGGCCCGGATCTCGGTCGGGTGGTGCGCGTAGGAGTCGTAGACCCGCGCGCCTGCCGCCTCCCCGGCCCGGCTCATCCGCCGCGCCACGCCCTCGAAGGTGCCCAGGTGCCCGGCGGCACGAGCTGCGTCCAGTCCCACGGCGTGGACCGTTGCGATGGCGGCGGCGGCATTGAGGAGCTGGTGCGTGCCGGGGATGCCGAGCGTCAGGCCGGTCTCAGCACCGCCCGGCCCGCTCAGCGTCGCCATGCCCCCGCCGTGCGCGCATACCGCGTCCGTCAGCAGTCGCTCCGTCTCCTCCGGTCCCGCTACCTGCGGATCCCACTGGAGGAGCCGGAGCGCCTGGTCCTGATCCAGCGGGCAACAGCCGCGAACCTCTCAGCGGAGGACTACGCACACGGGCTCATCCGAACCGCCCTCCGCGACCACGGAGGGCCAGTCCGAGTGAAGAGTGAAACGCCCGCGGAGGCGACTACGCCCACAGAGGCGGCCAAGCACTGACTGGACACACCGAGGCCGCACGGGCCGATTGCGGCAAGTCCCGCCCGCTACGGTGACGCTGAGGACTATCAGGGGAAGCCGGGGCGTGAGTTCCCGGTGGACAAGGGGGGGCGCCAGTGAGCGTTT
This sequence comes from Streptomyces antimycoticus, assembly GCF_005405925.1. NCBI lineage: Bacteria > Bacillati > Actinomycetota > Actinomycetes > Kitasatosporales > Streptomycetaceae > Streptomyces > Streptomyces antimycoticus. The sequence goes on along the minus strand of NZ_BJHV01000003.1, from coordinate 25,093 downwards.
CGAGTCTGAGATTCACGGAAGCCTCGGGCCCGCAGGACGCGGGCGAACACATGTGGGCAGAGGACCTGGGCCAGCTGGATATGGATCAAGACAGATACGAAGAGGAGCGGACAGAAGAAGCCAGACGGCTGCGTTCCTCCGCCCGTGAGCTACTTGAGCGAGCCGCAGGTGAGTTGACCCGGGCAGACAGGGAGCGGCTCATCGATCAAGCCAGGTGGCAGCTCCAGCAGGCGAATGACCCGCTTCCCCAGAAGCGGCAGGCCCTGGAGCGCCGGGAACAGATCACGATGCGTTCGTGTGGGCGGCCAGCTGTCCTTGTACGGCCCAGCCTTCCAGGACACCGCGAGGTCTATCACCGCGATGAGACCTGCGGACTCATCAGCGGGGACGGCCGGCACGTGACCCACGCCGGATGGACGCCAGTCGGCGAGGCAGAAGCTGCTGGATACCGCCCCTGCGCACGCTGTGGTGGCTGAATCGGCTGTGGCGCCGGTGGCGAGGGCCTGTGGCTGGCCCACGCCCTCGCCCTGCGCCTGACCGGCATCGACATCTCTACCACCGCCACCGCTTTCGCGCCGAACGCCGCGCGCTTCTTCGTCCTGGGCGACGCACCGAGTCGGCCCCCGTCATCGCGAAGGCACTCGCTTACCACGACAAGACCGCCACCCGACTGGTCACCGAAGCCGGAGGAACCTGGGCCCGATACGCCCCCGGCGACCACTCCCGGTGACACCACGGGTGGTCTCACCGATCAGGAGAAATACCCATGGTGCTCGCGTTGGCCGGGCATCATGACGGGCCATGGAGATCGAAGCCCTGTCAGCGCTCGTCGCCTCGGGCGCCGCAGTGCTTGGCGTGCCCGCCGCTCTTGTTGTGGGTATGAGGCAGGCGCGCGCCGCCCGCCAGGCTGCGGAGCTGGCTGCCGGTTCTGCCCGTGAGCAGTGGCGTAGCAGTACACGCCGCGAGGCCGCCGTCACCTTCGTTTTGGAGATCGACCGCGCTCTTGAAGAGGCCCGCAAGCTCTCGGCCTCTTACGACGTGCTCGACCTTGACGAGTCCAAGCAGGTCCAGCGCGCGCTGTGGCGCGCCATGGCCGTGGTGCGGATTGAGGGCCCGAAGTCTCTGTCGGATGTCGCGGCCGACGCCTACAAACTGGTGAACGGAGCTCTCGGCCGACATCTGGTGCATCACGTCCAGGCGCGACCCCAGTTCCTCATCCGAGCCGCAGCCAACGAGGGGAGCGAGGTTGCGGACAAGGTTCGCAAGCGGCTGGCTCTGCCGACGGGCCGTGACAGCCTCTTGCAACATCCGATGTGGGCGGAACTGGCGGCGAGCGGCATCCTTCCCACCAGGGAACTGCATCGTCTGGAGAACCACCTTAGGCACTCGGGGACGTGGCCGGACCGAGAAGCCCACAGCACTTTCCATGAGACGTACGAGCAGGCGCGCGGCAAAATCGACGCGTTCATTGACGCCGTGTACGCCCACTTCGACCAGGAACCCGCGCATTGACCAGCAGGGCGGCAGCCATGCCGACGCGACCCTTCACGTAGCAGCGCTGCCGGACTGTGGTGCCACCGGACGAAAGTACCCACTCCAGGACCTTGGACTCTGCCCTCATCACTCAAAGTGACCAATCACGGCACCCTGAGCTGGAATACGCGACACCTCAACATGCGAGCCCACCAGTCCCCGAGAGCCGAGTTCGATCACGCCCACACGGTCAGGCCACGGTTCGAGCCCGACCCAGCCCTCGACGTCCGCGCAGGCGGTCATCGCTCACCTCGCTCTCACTTTCCAGAAAAATCTGGTGCCACGTGTCCCATCGGCTCCTGCTGAGAGGGCTTGTCATGGATGAGGGAGCGTTCAGCTCGGCCTTCACGGGTCGTTTACACAGAGCATCTACAGGAATGTGACCGTGTTGTAGCCGTGGACTGGAGAAACGAGGTGGGCTCGTGATGACGAAATTACGTAACGTACGGTTGGCATCACCGAGGAAGCATCGCGTCCGCCTTGGGGCTCGCCGAATAGCTTCTCCGGTGTTCAGACCAGGACCTAGGGGAGGGCGCAGTGGCAACGCCTGAGTATGGCTCGAGGGCTGCACGATACGGGGTGACCGTGATCGCGGTCGGTGTGGCCTTGGCCGTCTCCTCCTGCAGTGGCGGTGACGGGAAGTCGGATGAGTCGGAGCCGAAGCACCCCTCGAAGTCCGCTGCTTCCACGCCGGCGCCGTCAGGGAGCCAAACGAGCTCCGATCCTCAAGCTGCGGACAAGAAGGATCTCCTTGCCGCCTACGGGCACTTTTGGGATGAGCAGACCGCGGCGTATGCCAAGGCCAGTTCTGATGGCACGAAGCTGACCCGCTACGCGACTGGGGACGCCTTGGCCCGCGCCGAGAGCGAACTCATGACCATGCGGAAGACAGGCAACGTTCTCACGGGCGCACCTGTGTCTCACTCTGAGGTGACTGGTCTCGATATGGATCGAAAGGTCCCCAAGGGGTCGATCCGTGACTGCCTGGATGTCTCTAAGTGGAAGGTGAAGAACCGGAAGACCGGAGAGCAGCTGCCGGCCGCAAAGGGACGACTTGAGCGGTACGTGACGGAGGTCAAAGCCGAGAAGTGGGGGAAGCAATGGATGATCCTCAGCGTGTCGCCTCAAAAGCGCGCCTGCTAGCGCGGCGTACGGCCTTCACCGCAGCTGGTTTTGCCCTGGTGATGGCCCTGTCGGACGTCGCCTACGCGGACGACCATTCGGGCGGCCAAGCCAGCGTGGGTGACTGCTCCACCGTTTACGTCTGCGTGGGAGCCAGCGAACCCGGTTCCTCAGGGTCCAAGGGATCTCAAGACCAGCCCGCCAAAGACCGCAAGGGCGGTAAGGCCGGAAAACCGATCCCCCAGCCCTGCAAGGTGGTACGGCTCGATCCCCAACCGCCGGCCGGCAGCGAGATCTGGGATGGCCACAAGCCAGGCGACGGCGCTATCTACACGCGAAGGTGTCTCCTGGACGCTGGCGCTGCCGCGCTCACCGTCGGAGTTATGCCTTCCCAGACGTTCTGGGCGGCCACGCCACCAGCGGCCACTGGCCCGGATCCGGCTCAGCTGGCGCGGGAAGCGGTGGACAAGATGCTGCTGAAGGGCCCGGACATCAACTCGCCTAAGCCCGCGCCGCCGAACGGCTGCGGCAAGGCAGCGAAGGCCCCGGCCGGGTTCGGCTGCTACACCGTGGGCGTGCCGGTGTGGATGTCGATGGGCACCTCGGACACCACCTGGGGCCCGAACACCGCCTCCGCCACAGCGGGCGGCACCACGGTCACCGCCACCGCGAAGGTCAGCAAGGTGGTCTGGACGATGGGGGATGGGTCGACCGTGACGTGCACGACGCCCGGCACCCCTTACAAGGCGTCCTACGGCACCAGGAAGTCCCCGGACTGCGGCCACCAGTACACGCAGACCTCCCAGAACAAGAAGGGCGGGACGTTCGCCGTGTCCGCGACGTCCACCTGGGACATCGACTGGAACGGCGGCGGCCAGCAGGGCCAGCTTGTCGAGACCCGCACCTCCCAGGTGCAGGTCGACATCACTGAGCTGCAGGTCGTCAGCTAGCAGCACCGGAAAGGTTGATCGCACACGATGGGCACCACCACATCCCCGATGCCGGCGCCGCGCACCGGCCCCCTGCGCGAGGCCGATGTGCCGGCCAGCTCCGGCGCGCCGAAGAAGCGCGTCAAATGGCCGCTGTTCGGTCTGTGCGTCCTGGTCGCGATCGCCGGTGCGCTGGGCGCGGCCTCGCTGGTCTCGCAGGCCGGTGACCGAGTGCAGGTCCTGGCCGTCGCCCGCGATGTACCGGCCGGGCACCGGCTGGAGGCCGGGGACCTGGTGACGGCCTCGATCGCGAAGGACCCGGCCCTGAACCCGGTCCGTGCCTCCCAGCGGCAGGCGATTGTCGGCCAGCGCACCGCGGTCGACCTGCGCCGCGGAAGCCTCCTCACCCGCTCCCAGCTCACCGCCGGGGGCGGTGTCGGAGACGACAAGCAGCTGGTCGGCGTGGAGCTGAAGCGCGGCCAGGTGCCGCGTGACGCTCTCGCTCCCGGTGACCGGGTGCTGGCCGTGACCATCCCGGCCGAGGGCGAGAAGCCCACCGCCGACGGTCAGGAGCCCAGCAGCATCAACGCGACCGTGGTGTCCGTCGGACCGGCCGACGCCGCCGGCACGGTGACGGTGAACCTGGCGGTGGCCACGACCGACGGGACCACGCTGGCCGCCCAGGCCGCGGCCAAGCAGATCGCGCTGGTGCGCGAGCCGAGAAGCTGAGGAGCTGACTGTGTCCGTAGTCGCACTGGTGTCAGCCACCTCTGATGGGGTGACCACCTCCGCGCTCGCGCTCGCCCTGGCCAGCCCTCGCCCGACGCTGCTGGCCGAGTGCGACCTGTCCGGCGGCAGCATCCGCTCCGGCTACCTCTACGACAGCCCGCTGCACGCCCACCACCCGCTCGACAGCTCCGTCGGCCTCCACACGCTGGCGCAGGCCGACTGGGCACGGGCCGACGCCGAGGAGACCCTCGCGCCGGCCTTCGACGCCAACCTCCGGCAGCTGGACTCCTCCCAGCGCCGCTACCTCCTGCCCGGCATCACCGACCCGCGCCAGGCGGCCTCACTCGCCTCGACCTGGCCGACCCTTGCCGAGCTGCTCCAGGTCACCGCGCAGCAGGCGGGCTATGACGTCATCGTGGACGCGGGCCGCCTGGTCGTGGAAAACGGGCGTGTGCACCCGGTGCTCGCCCCCGCGGCTCTGCTCCACCAGGCCGACCTCGTCCTGCTGGTGGTCCGCGCCCGGCGCACCTCCGTGGTCCCCGCACAGCCCATGCTCGAGGTCCTTCGCGCCGAGCTCGCCGCGGCCGGCACCGGCCCCGACGGCCTGGGCCTGCTGGTGGTCACCCAGGGCGGCCACAGCACCGCGGACGTCAGCCGCGCTCTGCAGACCCCGGTGATGGCCCAGCTCTCCTGGGACGAACGCACCGCCGGCTACCTCGAGGGCGAGCGGGCCCGGCCCCGCGGACTGGACCGCACCCCGCTGATGCGGGACGCCCGGACGGCCGCGCGCAACCTGCGGGAGTGGGCCCAGCGCCGCCGCCTGCACCTGCAGCTCGCCGACGCCCAGGCCCGGCACCCCGCGGTCGCCGGCGTCCTGCAGCGCCTGACCCACGGCCAGGAAGTGAGCGCCGGTGGCTGACACCAACGGCACCCCCCACAACGGAGGGGCGCCCAGCACGCACATCGGCCAGTTGCTCGCCCAGCGCGCCGCCGACGGCCACCCCACCGCGTTCGCCCAGCCCACCGCTCCGCCGGACCGGCCCGCCGACAGCCCCGCTCCACAGCACACCGGCACGGTGCCCGGCCTGCCCGGCGTCCTGCCCGTTGAGTGGGAGGTCGTGCAGCAGCTGCGGGTGGCGGTCTCCGACGACCTCCAGACCGAAGCCGCCCGCCAGGGACGGCCCCTGACACAGGAGGACCGGGAGGCCGCAGGCCGCTCCTTCGTACAGCGCCGGGTCGCCGAGTGGGCCACCGTCCACGCCCGCACCAACACCCCGCTGACCCGCAAGCAGCAGGAAATGCTGCGCGCCGCGGTCTTCGACGCCCTCTTCCTCGCCGGCCCCCTCCAGCGCATCCTCGACCAGCCCAGCGTGGAGAACGTGCTGCTGGACGGACCGTGGATGCACATCGACTTCTACGACCGGCCGCGCGAGCGCCGCCCCTCACCCTTCGCGGACCAGAAGGCGGCCGAGGACTGGGTCAACCAGATGGCCGCCAAGTCCGGCCACGGCGAGCGACAGCTGTCCCACGCCACCCCGCACGTCAACTTCCGGCTCCCGGGCGGGCAGCGGGTCGCGGCAACGCTGCTGACCACACACCTGGTCGTGGCGATCCGTACACACCGCATCCAGAACGCGGGCCTGCCCGAGCTCAAGGCGTGGGGCACCATCGACGAGGTCCTGGCCCAGTTCCTCGCCGCGTGCGTCCGCGCCCGCTTCAACCTGCTGATCGCCGGTGACATGGGCACCGGCAAGACCACCCTGCTGCGCGCCCTGGGCCGCCAGATCCCCGCCCGGGAACGCCTGGCCACCATCGAGACCGACCGCGAGCTGTACCTCGACGCCGACGGCAACGGCGCCCACGTGCTCGCCTTCGAGGCCCGGGAGTCCAACGGCGAGCGCGACGGCGACGGACGGCTGACCGGCGAGGTCTCGATCGAGGACATCGTGCCGATGACGCTGCGCTACAGCGCCAACCGCGTCATGGTCGGCGAGGTCCGCTCCGTCGAAGCGGTCCCGATGCTCGAGGTGATGTCCGCCGGCGGCTCCGGATCGATGTGCACCATCCACGCCCGCAGCCCGCACGACGTCATCGACCGCCTCATGGTCCCGCTCTCCCGCGCCGGGCTGACGGACAACGCCGCCTACCGGCTCATCGCCAGCGCCATCGACATGATCATCTATATCGACAGCATCGACGAAACCGACATCGGCGGCCGAATGCACCGGCACGTCTCCCACGTCTGGGAAGTCACCGGCCGCGGCGACGGCGGCGGCGTCGCCCTCGGAGAGATCTTCGCCCCGCGCGGAAACGACCCCCGCGCCGTCTACAAGAACCCTCCGACGCAACGGCGCTTGCACACACTCCAGCGCAAGGGCCGCTTCGACCCCGGCTGGCTGCAGATCCCCGGGGGCCAGTGGCCGGACATGCAACTGGTGATGCCGCTGTGACCGGCAACGCGATGGCCATGCTCGCCCTGGTCTGCGGGCTGCTGACGGCCGGCGGCATCGTCGGCGCGATCGCGGTCTGGCGCGGCTGGAGCCCGCGGCCGCGCACCGCCAGGCTGCGGCGCCAGCAGCAGCGCGCCTTCGAAGAACTCCCGGCCCGCTGGCGTGACCACTACCGGTGGTTGCTGACCGCCGCGGCGGCAGCAGGCATCCTCATGTGGGCCTGGACCGGCTGGCCCGTCCACGGCCTGATCACCGCTGGCGCCGTTGCCGGATTCCCCTACATCTGGCACCCCGGCGGCTCCGCCCAGGCCCGCATCACCCGCCTCGACGCGCTCGCCGAATGGCTCCGCCAGCTGGCCGGTGTGCACGTCGCCGGCGTACCGCTGGAGCAGACCATCCAGGCATCCGTGCCCAACGTGCCCGTCGTGCTGCGGCAGCCGGTCGCCGTGCTGGCCGAGCGGCTGCGGGCCGGATACCCCCCGCACCTCGCCTACCGCGAGTTCGCCGACCACCTGGCCGACGGCACCAGCGACGACGTGGTGCTGATGTTCATGGACCATGCCGACAACCGCGGCCCCGGCATGGCCCGCGCCCTGGAGAAGACCGCCGCGAAGGTCGCCCAGAAAGTCATCGACGCCCAGGCCGTTGACGCCGAGCGCGCCAAAGTCCGCACCAACGCCCGCACGGTCTCGGTCTTCACCCTCGCCGTCGTCGCCGTCTCCATGCTCAGCACCGACTACACCGCCCCCTACGGCACCCTCGGCGGCCAGCTCCTCCTCATCGCGCTGGGCACCCTGTTCGTTCTCGCACTGCGGTGGATGCGCCGCATGGCCCGGCCCAAGCCCGAGCCGCGCCTGCTCCTGCCCGCCGGGCACCGCACACGACAGCCCGGAGGCATCCGGTGATCTCAACCCCCGCGCTGCTGTCCGGGGCCGCAGCAGGCATCGGCCTCACCCTGGCGGTGCGCCAGCTCCTGCCCCGCCGCCCGGACCTGGCCGACGTCCTGCAACGCGTCCACGCCCCCGCAACCGCGCCCGCCCGCCCCGCCACCACGGCCGAGTCCTCCCGGGACAAGGCCAGCCTGCTCGCCGACCGGATCGGCACCCGGCTGATGCGCACCGGATGGGTCGCCGGCCGCCTGCCCTCCCAGGACCTGGCGCTGCTGGAGACCAGCCCCGCCCGGCTTCTGGGCCGCTGCGTGCTGTACGCGCTCATCGGACTGGCCATCCCCCAGTGGGTACTGCTGCTGCTCACCCTGCTCGGCACCCCGCCGCCGTTCGCGATCCCGGCCGCCGCCTCCCTGGCCTTCGCCGTCCTCCTCGGCGCCAAATGCGTGGACGACGTCCGCACCGAGGCGGCCGAGGTCCGCGAAGAATGGCGCCACGCCACCGCCTCCCTGCTGCAGCGCTCGGCACTGGCCCGGTCAGCCGACGCCGGAGCCGCCGACGCCCTGTACCGGGTGGCCGAGCACGGCGACGGCCGGGTCCTCATCCGCGTACGCGCCACCCTCGAGCACGCCCGGCTCGCCGGCATCAGCCCCTGGACCGCCCTCGGGCACCTCGGCGAGCAGATCGGAGTTCCCGAACTCGCCCGGCCCGCCGCCACCTTCGCCCTGGCCGGTGAAGAAGGAGCGACCGTCTCCAAGGCGCTGGAAGCACAAGCCGAGGCCCTGCGGTCCACGATCCTCTCCGAGGACAAGGCCCGCGCCAACCAGGCCACCGAAAAGATGGTCCTGCCCACCCTGGTCACCGCGTTCATCATGCTGATCTTCGTCGGCTATCCCGCGTTCTCGCGGATCCTGTCCGTCTAACCCCCCACTGGAGGTCCATCACCATGCACCGCCGCCTCAGCCTCGCCGCCGCAGCGGCCCGCCGCCACTGGGCCAGAATCCGGGCCGCTTCCACGGACGCCGGATACTCCGTCACCGAATGGGTGATCATCACCGCCGGAGGCGCCACCATCGCCGGACTCATCTACGCCGCCATCAACTCCAAGGTCCTGGAGAAGATCGGCATCATCAACGGCAGCTGACCCCTGTGACCACCCGGCCCTCCCGCATAGCGCCGACGGCACTGCGCCGTCGGCTTGATGCGCTGCGCACCGACCGCGGGGCATCGGTGACGGAGTTCTCCATCCTCGTCCCGATCCTCCTCCTGCTGATCTTCGTGCTGCCGCAATTCGCCCTGTGGTACCACGCCCGCCAGGTCGCCGCCCGCGCCGCCCAGCAAGGCGTCGACGCAGGCCGCGCCTACAACGCCGTCCCCGGCGACGGCGCCGACGCCGCCACCGCCTTCCTCAACGAGATGGGCGGCTCCCTGCAATCACCCCAGGTCAGCGTCGACACCAGCGGCCCCGGAGAGATGGCGGTCACCGTCCGCGGATCGGTCACCACCCTGATCCCGGGCATACACCTCACCGTCGTCCACCGGGCCGAAGCACCCATCGAGGACTGGACCCCATGAGCATCCGAGCGCGCGGCCGCCGCGCCGACGACTGCGCTCGCCGCCTCGACGACCACGGCAGCGCCGCAGTGGAGACCGCGATCATCGCCCCGGCGCTCATCCTGCTCCTCCTCGTGATCGCCGCCTTCGGACGCGTCCACCTCGCCCAGGGCAAGGCGGACAGCGCGGCCCGCGCGGCAGCCCGCACCGCCTCCCTGGCCCGCGACCCGGCCACCGCCCAGCAACAGGCCCGACAGGCCGCCATGGACAGCCTGGACGCCGACGGGCTGCGCTGCTCGGACGTCACCATCCACGTCGACACCAGCGGCCTCAGCGCCCCGATCGGCCAGTCCGCCACCGTGACAGCGACCGTGGCCTGCACCGCGCCACTCGGAGACCTCGCCGTGCCGGGACTGCCCGGGAGCAAGCAACTGACCAGCAGCTTCACCAGCGTGGTCGACCAGTACCGAGCCCGCCCGGACGGTGCCGCATGACCCCCGCCCTCCACCTCCGCCGCCTCGCCCGGCGCGCACGCCGCGATACCGGCTCCGTCTCCTTGCTCATGGTCGGGGCCGCCCTGATGGGATTCCTGGTCATCGGCCTGGTCGTGGACGGCGGCGGCGCCATGTCCGCCCAGTCACGCGCCGACTACGCCGCTCAGGAAGCAGCCCGCGCCGGCGGCCAGCAGATCGACCCCGCCCAGGCCATCCCCGGCCAGGCCATCATCGTGGACCCCAGCGCAGCAAGGGCTGCGGCACGCGCCTACCTGGACGACGAAGAGCTCGAGGGCAGCGTGACCGTCAGCGAGGACGGACAGACCCTCACCGTCACCGTCCACGGCACCTATGACGCGCTGTTCACCTCGCTGATCGGCAAATCGACGATCAACGTCACCGGACACGGCACTGCTCACCTGCTCCACCAGGCCGGAGGCTGACCACCATGCCCGCACCCCGCACCGCCCGCCGCTGGCCCACGGTCCTGCTCCGCGCCCTTGCGGGACTCGCCGGCCTCGCCTTCCTCCTCGTCTGCATCCCCGCCGCCCTACTGCAGTTCGGCCAACTCCCCGACGCCGCACCGAGTATCGGCGGTGTCCTGGATGCCCTGTCCGCCCCCGATGACGGCAGCCTGCTGCTCACCACCATCACCCTCATCGGATGGGCCGTGTGGCTCTGGCTCGCCGTACCCGTCCTGCTCGAGGCGATGGCGGTCCTCGTCCGGCGCTCCAGCCCCAAAATCCCCGGATTCGCCACACCGCAGCGCATCGCCGGATTCCTCCTCGGCAGCATCCTTCTGGCCTCCCCGGCCGCTGCGGCCGCCGCCGCTCCGGCGGCCGCCGCGACAACGGCCTCAGCCCCCCACCACACCACCGGCACGGACACCCCCACCGCTTCCACGAGCACACCACGCGCTGAAGGGTGGCCCACCTACCGCGCCACCGCCGACGACATCGCCCTGTGGGATGTGGCCGAGAAGCTCTTCGGTGAGGGCGGCGGACCACGCTGGAAGGACATCGCGGCCCTCAACCCCGAGCTCGACCCCAAGGCCGACCTCCAGGCCGGCACGGTCCTCAACGTCCCCACAGACGCCCGCATCCCCTCCCAGGACCAGGCGACCACATCCACCAGCAAGGCGGACAAGGCAGACGACGCCGACCACGCGGTCACCGTGAAACCCGGCGACTCTCTCTCCACGATCGCCGACGACGAACTCGACGACCCCGCCGCCTGGCCGAAGATCTACAACCTCAACCGCGCCACGATCGACGACCCGAATCTCATCTACCCCGGGCAGCACCTCAAGCTGCCGACCACCGCCACCCCACCCGCAGAGAAAACCCCCCGCCCCGAAGACAAGGCGCCGGACCACACCGAGGACAAGCCCACCCCTGACTCGGCCAGCCCCGCGCCCACCCACACACCGCAGACAAACCACCCCGCCACCCCGGCCCCCTCGGCGAGTACTCCCCGCACCCACCAGCCCGACGCGCCGCAGACCGACGACCAACCAGCCGACCACGACAGCCAGATCCTCACCCCCAGCACGGCGATCGCCCTGGCCGGAGCCGGCATCCTCGCCGCCTCCACGATCGGCATCATCGCCACGCGCCGCAAACTCCAACAGCGCCGCCGCCGGCCCGGCCGCCGCATCCCCCTGCCCCAGGCCCGCGCCGCCACCACCGAGCAGACCCTGCGCACCGTGCAGAACCCCACCGGCGTCGAACTCCTCGACACCGCGCTGCGCACCCTCGCCGCGAACCTGGCCACCGACGACCGTGACCTACCCGAAATCGAAGCGGCCGTCCTCCGTCCCACCGGGATCGTCCTCCACCTCGCCGAAGCAGCACCGGCCTGCGCACCGTTCACCGCCGACCAGCCCACCCTGTGGCGCTGCCCGGCCGACACCCCAGCCCTGCTCCGGGACGACCAGCTGGCCGACACCGACCCGCCCTACCCCGGCCTCGTCAGCATCGGCTGGGACGACGACGGCGGCCTGGTCCTCATCGACCTCGAAGCGATCGGGATCCTGCACATCACCGGCGACCCCGACCGGTGCCGCGCCGTCCTCCGCGCGCTCGCGATCGAACTCGCCACCAGCGCCCTCGTCCCCCACCTCGAAGTCACCGCCGTCGGCACCGCCGCCGAGGAGCTCGAGACGGCCGTACCCGAACGCGTCGCCCGCATCCAGCACCTCGGCCAAGCCCTCACATCCCTCTCCGCGCACGACGCCGACCAGCGACGGGCCCTCCAGACCGCCGGAGCCCCCAGCCTCCGCGCCGCTCGCCTGATGGCGACAGCCGACGGCGCGTGGACACCCCGCATCCTGCTGTGCGGCGACGACACGGAAGCCGACGACGAGGATCTGGCAGCACTGATCGAGGCCCTCAGCGAACGTCCCCGCACCAGCAGCGCGGTGATCACCACCATCGACGGCGTCATGCCCACCACACCGGCGGGCTGGACGCTCACCACCGAGGACGCCGATACACCCGTCACCTTGCCCGGCCCCGGCATCCCCATCACCCTGCAGACCCTCAGCGACACCGACTACGCCGACATTCTGACCATCCTCACCACAGCCGGCAGCGACACCGACACCCCCGCACCCGCCTGGACCCAACCCACACCCAGCCCCACGGCCGACCCGGACACCACCGAACCCGCTCCGCGTGACGACGAGTCGTCCGCCAGCGAACCACCGGTGTCCCAGCCGCCCTCAGGCCCCACCCTGAGCGACATCCTCGGCGAGCCGGACGCCGGCACCGAAGAACCCGCCGACGCCACCACCCCGGCTCCTCCCGCCGCCCCACCGGCCCAGGCCAAGCTGACACACGCCACCGCTTCCACAGCCCCTCGCATCACCATCCACGCCCAGGCCGACGAAGCCCCGGAGCCTTCCCCGCTGCCTCCAGCCCCCACCGCGCCCGGGCCGACGATCAGGGTCCTTGGACCGGTCGACATCCAGCACGCCGCCGGCCGCGTGGACACCAACCGCCAAAAGACCTGCACCGAGCTCGCCGCCTACCTCATCCTGAACCCCGGCGTCGACCACAACGCCGTCGACCAAGCACTCTGGCCCGACCGCCGCGTCACCAAGTCCACCCGAGCCCCACTCATCAGCCGCCTCCGCTCCTGGCTCGGCGACAGCACGGACGGAACACCCCACTTCCCCCGCGTCACCGACGACGCCAAACACCGCTACACCCTCGGCCCCCACGTCACCTCCGACTGGACCCAGTTCCAGGAGCTCTACCGCGCCGGCATGCACGACACCGGCGAAGACGCCGACCTCGCCCTCCGCCAGGCCCTCGCCCTCGTCCGCGACCGCCCCTTCGCCGCCACCGACCCACGCCGCTACACCTGGGCCGAACCCTGGATCCAGGAAATGACCTCCGCCATCGTCGACACCGCCCACGAACTCGCCACCCGACGCCTCGCCGCCCACGACCCCCGCAGCGCCCTCTGGGCCGCCACCAAGGGCCTGAACGCCGCCGAGGAGGACGAACTCCTGCACCGCGACGTATTCCTCGCCCACCACGCCGCAGGCGACATGGAAGCCCTCCGCCTGGCCGCCGCCCGGCTGGAAGCCCTCAACGAAGAGCTCGACGTCGACATGGACACAGAAACCGCATCGCTACTCCGCACCCTCCTGCCACGCGCCGCTGCCCCGAGCCGCGCCTGACCCACGACGGCAGAATGGTGACCGTGTACCTGGCCACGCTGCAGTTCTCCAAGGAAGGCCCATTCTCTGGGGGCCCCGACGGTGTGGTGTGACGTCGGATGGAAAGGCTTCGTTGAGGCTCTGAGACTCGTTCTCAGGGGGTGTGGCTCTGTGGCGGGTTGTTGCATTGCCCCCAGACCAAACGGAGTTGCACATGCGGGCGTTCCCCGTGGACCTGCCTTCCGGGCAGCGGTACTGGACCGTCATCGACGATGACCTATGTGTCGTTCCTGTCGCCGATCAGTGGCTGCGGTTCCTCCGGTTCGGACGAAGCCGGGCCGAACTGACGACGAAGTCGCATGCGAACGGGGCGGCGCTCTACTTCCGCTGGTGTCTGGCGACCGGGCGGAACTGGACCGAGGCGGCACGGGACCTGGGCCTGTTCATGGTCTGGCTGAAGTACACGCCGTCGCGGCCGGTTAACGGATCGACCGCCGTGGTGTTCGGCCCGGGGGCCAAGCCGGTGCGGGGCGAGCGACGCATCAACGCGATCCTCACGGCGGTGCGGGGTCTGCTGTCGCACGCCGTGTCCGTGGGGGCGGCGCCGGGCTCGGTACTCGGGCAGATCTAGCAGCTGGCCGACACATGTGACCTGCCACTGGAGGCCCAGGGCGAGGACAGCGGCCTGAACTACCGGCTCAAGACCCGGCACCGGATGCAGGAACCGGAGACGGAAGTCGACCGCGCCACCGACGAGGAGATGGTCGCCCTGTTCCTCCAGTGCCGCAGCGCACGTGACCGCGTGATCGTGCTGCTACACGGGGGGGTGGGCCTGCGCCGCGAGGAACGTCGTCGTGAGGCCGTCAACCGGGTCGTTGCATTGCAGTTCGACCGGCACGGCAACCGTGTGTGGCGCAAGGCCCAGGGTCTCATGGACTCGGAGCACGTGAGGCGGGCGATCGGCGAGGTCGCCACCGCCTACGGCCTCTGCGAAGAGCCCTCCAACGTCGCGGCCGGCGGACAAAGCTGTCCTCTGCGGTTCCGCTGTCTGGGCTGCGAGCACTTCCACACCGATGTCTCCTACCTCCCCGACCTTGAGGCATACCTCGCTGACCTGCTGCGCAGCCGCGAGAAGCTGACGTCGACCTTCGAAGCCGACGACTGGGCGCGCAGCGAGGCCATGCCCTCCGAGGAGGAGATCCGAAGAGTCCGCCGGCTCATCAACCGTGTCAAGGCCGACCTCGACGACCTGAGCGCCGAGGACCGAGCACAGATCGAGCAGGCCGTCTCCGTGGTTCGCCGCGGCCGGACCGTGATGCTCGGCATGCCCCTCGTCGGACAGCCCCTGCCCGACGTCCGCCCCCGGAGATCAGCATGAGCACCGCCATGGCCGGCAGCTCGAGAAGCGGCTGTCGCAGGAGATGGGCGCTCAAGCCTGGCAGGAGTCTGGGCTGGGCGCCCCAGCCGACATCGACGAACACCCGCGCAGGGTAACCAGGTTGGAGCAGCAGAACGTAGAGCTGACCGCTGCACTGGAAGAGAGTCAGGCAGACCTCGAAGCTGCACGGGAAGCCAACCGCGACCTAACCAGAGCCTTGAATCAACGATGACATCCGGATTCACAAAACTACTCGTAAATTCCCAAGCGAGCCGCTTCGGCGAACTGCTTCTGAGAGGCCATTACATGACTCATTTGAACCTGCTGAAGGGATTGATATTGACCCCAAAGGGAATCGCTCCTCCCATCCACTTCTAGGCGTATCAGTAGGTGATAGAGCCGCCCCCGGTATTTCCATACTGCGGTGGTGTATGTCTCGCAGGCATCCACCACGACTGCGGGACCTTCGACCATGATCGCAGCCTTGACCTTGGCGAATGTGGCCTGATTCAGGAGATCGCCGAGTTCGACCCTGTACGCTCTTACGGTCTCCAAATCGAGGGTCGCACCGTTTTCGATATCAAAGTGCCCGAGTGACCGTTGAGAATATTTCTCAATTTCGCCAGTGACGGCTGAGGCAAGTTCAATTAGCGCCACATAGCAGGCGCGTCGAGACTCGCGGCGTAATTGGGTGGCATTGGCCACCCTTTGCCCCTTGGCCGAAACGAAAGCCGCACCTATCGCGCCTGCGGCACCTGCGAGCGCGCCAGCAACTGCGGCAACAGCTCCAACAACGGCGACACCTCCAGCATCCATGGCAGGAGTGTCCATGATCCCCGATCCGCAGGCAGAGGGATCAGCCAAAGACGGCCAGTGGTGGCCCGGGAAGGCGCCATGGTGGCGCCACAGGTGTTGCACACGATACCGTGGCCTACACCGGCGCTGAGCTGCACAAAGTGGCCTCCACTCACCTCGCGCCACACAGCTACCCTCAGAGAAGGTCCAGCCGTCACGGGCGAATGGGCCGACGACAGCACCGCCCTGCGCACCTACCGGGGATGGGTCGGGCTGTACGGCAGCGACGAGCACGTGGTGATCCGCCTCATCCTCAAGGAAGGCGCCAACCAGCACGTCCTCAGAACCTGGGCCGAGCAGAGGGAAGTCGAGACACCGCTCCCGCCGGGAGGGATCACGGGCCCGAAAAGCTAGCCTCGCCGGCCTCGCGGGCCCGCGAGAACACCACCCTCGGCCAGACGGCGACAACGATCATGCGGCGATGAGCACGGCTCCGCGCTCATCGCCGACGATGTGGTCGCCGCCTGTCCGAGGGAGTTGACAGCGAATAACTCCGCCCGAGCCAGCAGAATGCGGAATTACGCAGAGAACCGCTCGGCATATCCACTGTGAGCGGGCGCCGGTGTGGCCTCGATTCCGAACAGATCGAAGAGCGTATCTCTGACGATCTCCATGACGTCGATGATTGACGTGCACAGAGCGATCGCATGCAGCACGGCTCCGGGCGGTAGGGCATCGTCCTGGCCTTGTTCCAGCCGTCGCCGGATACGGCGTGTACTGCCCCACACGGCCAGCGTGAGGTGTGCGGCGCCGGGACCGTTCAGACCGCGGTCCGTGCATGAGCTGGCTGTGACGAGTCGGTGGTGCAGGTAGCCGATCCGTGTCTCGAGCTGGACGTGCAGCAGGTAGGTCATGTCCGAGGTGGAGAACTGACCGAGGAGCTCGGTCAGTTCTTCGTGGTTACGGTAGGCGGCGGCCAGAAGCGCAGCCAGGGTGGAGTGCTGGCTGTCGTGCATCTCCGGGATCTCGGTGTCGCCTGGTTCGGCGATGGCCTCGATATCACCGTGGATGTGCAGGTCACGGAAAGCGGCGAACATATCCGGCGGGCTGGCCAGCGGGACGTCCTCGTTCGGGACCGCGTGCCAGTGCACCAGCCCAGCGCCGCGCGCTGTGTCGAGATTTTCCGTCACGGATCGCAGTACGCCGGCGTCGGCCTGGGCAAGGAGCGCGTCAAGTGCCGAGTCGGAGTCGAAGTGGGTCACTGCGCACCTCCGGTCGTCAGACCCAGCCGTTCCTTGAGCTGAGCGCGGGCGCGGGCTAAGTTCTGCCGGACCGCTGGAGGCCGGATACCCAGCGCTTCCGCGATCTCGTTGGTCGAGAAGCCATCCAGATGCCAGGCGATCACCTGCCGCTGCCTCATCGGCAACCGGACCAGTGCCTCGTACACTCGTGTCTCTTCCTCATTGAGGACCACTTTCTCCAAGGGGCACGAGTAGGCCGGCCTGTCCGGCACCTCGTCTGTGAGCTCTTCCTGCGGGCGAGGAGCCTGGCGCAGGTACTGGCGGAAGGCCACCTTGCGCAGCCACGCCGCCGGACACGTGATCAGATGCCAGACCCGGAAGGCTTCTATGTAGGCACCCTGAGCAGCGTCGGCGGCTTCGTACGGAGTGGCTCCGTATCGCATCACATGCCGGATCAACCCCGGCATGTGCTCCTCGTAGTGGCTGACGAAGCTGGCGCGGACCACCTCGTTACGAGCGGCCGGGACGGATGACTTGCGCTGACTGGGGAAGTGCACCGGGAGCGTAGAAGTAGAGACGCTGACCTGCGGCTTATCCACGAGCCCCTCCCGCCGGCGCTCCGACCCGGACCCGGACACGGATCCCGTCGTGCTGTTCGGTCAGGGTGCTGCCCGGAGGCAGCATCCGCACACGCTCGCTTATGGCCTGCTCCCGCAACCGGGCCAGACGCGCCCGGTCACAGCTGCCGATCCACACATACAGCAGGCGCGCCCCCGCGACGCACGCCGTCCCAACGGCTGTCGCGACCGCGATCTCCATGCGGCTCCTCACATCACTCTGCGGCGGTAACTCCTCGCACCGCCATCGACGTATAGAAGTGCACAGAGGGCCGCGATGTGTGACATGCGACTTGAGCGAGAACTGATTGTCCTGAGATGCGAGGTGCTGCCCAGGCCGTGATCGAGGGAGAACGCCGAGCCGTCGGAAGCCGAGGACGGCCGCGAGCTGCGTACCGTCTGGGCAGCGCTCGCCGAGGATCTCGGGCGCGTGGGCCCGGACCTGGATCGCCGCCGCCGGGCCTTGTGCACCGCAGCCCCCAGGTGAGCCCGACCCGATCCACCCGTAGCTACCGGGGTGAAGTGTGGACGGAGCCATCGCTGTCTGTCGGCCTCGTGTCTTTTGAGATGATGAGGCCATGACGCGAGAGACGGCGACGTATGACGAACGGCTCCGGGACCTGGAAGCGGAGGCGTTCCGTACTGGTCGCACCCTGGCCGAGCACGGTGAGCAACTTCAGCGGATCGGTGAGCAGCAGGCCACGGCGTTCGGGAACATCGACTCACTCGCCAACGCCGTCGGTGCCCCGGGTGACCGTACGATCACGGAGCGGCTCGACACCATCGAACGCGTCCTGTTCGCCCTCGCGCGGGCACAGGGCATTAACCCGGACGAACCCGCCTGACTGAAGCGGGGTCGGCGACGATCAGACGTTCCCGCGCACCCTTGGTGTTCGTCGCCGCAGGCGGCCTCACCTGCATGTCGGCAGGCCCCCACGGACACTGCGATGGGCACGCGGAGGCCCCGGACCCGATGACGGGTTCCGGGGCCTTCCGCATGGCCGGTTATACGCCCGTACCTGGCCTGGCAGTGGTGTGGAGGGCGAGCGAGCGCCGGTGATGGGCGATCACGGACCGGGGGCCGGTCAGGAGGCTGTCTGCGGTGAAGTGCGGCTGGTGGAGTTGGCGTTCGAGGGCGGGGAGGTAGTTCCACCGCACCGCAGGGTGAGCAGAGTGGGCGTAGTGGTAGAGGTCGCCGTAGGGGAGCCAGGTAGCCGCGGCGAAGGTGGCCAGGAGCCGGTTGTGGGGTACAGCCGCAGGCACCGGCCGGCTTCCACCCAGGCCGGGGAGCCGGTGCGGGGTTCGGGGGCAAACCAGGTGTGCTCGTTGATCAGGCTGAGCCAGGCCAGCTGCGGATACAGCAGGAGCCGCGGGACGAGCACACCGCAGACGAGGGCCGGCCAGCCACCAATGAGGTAGGCAGCGCCCAGGACGACGCAGACGGCGGCCGCGCGGTGCCATGACCCCGAGCGCCGGAGGTTGGCGGCGATCCCAGCGGCGGTGCTACGGATGCCGCGCCAGGTGAGCGGATACACCACGGCGCGGGCGAACCGGAACCGGCTGGCGCCGGGGCGCAGTCCGGCCTGGTGGAGCTCGGCGAGGTTGGGATCGAGGCCGGGGCGGGCGGCGTTGGGGTGGTGATCGCGCACGTGCAGCCGCTGCCGCTCGGGACGGGGATCAGGCCGAGCGGGTAGTGGACGAAGACCTCGGCGAGCAGCTGGTTGGCCCCGCGAGTGCGGGCCAGGACGCCGTGCACGGCGAAGTGGCTGATCTCCTGCAGGTGCCGGAACTGCACCGCCACGCCGAGGGCTGCGGCGGCGGCCGCCAGGAGGCCGTGCCCGGCCAGATGCCACCATCCGGCGATCTGCACCCACTGGCCGGCCAGGAGGAGAGCAGGCGTCCAGTTGGTCGCCCGGCTGCGCTGCAGGGCTATGAGCTCGGCAGCACCCGCCCTGGCCGGACGGCGGCGGGTGAACCAGATGCGGTCGGCCTGGCGCAGCATGACGCCAGCGGCGATGAGGAGTAAGGACAGCAGCATGGTGGCTCACCCCGGTGAGACGGGGGTGGGGACCATGAACCCCCCACCCGGTGATCACACACCGTACATCTAGTGACTAGATTTGGGAGAGGGCCGCCTCGGAGCCTAGGAAATCTGCGTGACGGCGCCGAGCCAACGCATGCGCGGCGTGCCAGGCGTCGGAAAGGCGGCGCTCGCCGTCCGCGCGGCCCGCCACCCGCACGCCGCCATGAGGGGCGAACGCGCGGAACGTCACCCGCTCAAGGGACGGCCTCGTGGACAGCATGCCGCGGACACGAGACGCTCCACTGCCAACTTCGGTTCGGGCAAAGCGAAGTTGGTACGCAGCCGGAATACGGCTGGCGTGTGCCGTTAGGCGGAGGCTTGTCTCGGTCAGCGGTCTACGCCACGCAACAGCCGTAGATACAGTCTTGGACGTGACGGATCCCCAGACCCTGGCCTTACTGCGGACGCTCACCCCACTGTTAAAGGCGACGCAAACGGCGTCGAACCCGCTGGTGACGGTCAAACACGGTCGCCGGGAAGACCGTGCCGCTGTCTACGACCGGTTCATAGGCGCCTGTACGGCCTTCTACGGCGGAGAGCGGGAACCTTCCGCTGCGGTCGACCTGCTCAGCGCCCTTCAGGCCCTTGAACTGCGGGCTCCCCGGAACGTCAGGCATGCAGCGGAAGGGTTCTTCCAGGTAATCACAGGATATCCCTATGAATCCGGTGTTTTGGTTCGGTTTACGACAGTTTCAGGCCCGGATGGTTCCGCATCGCCGGCCGATGAAGAATCGGACGACAGCAGTCGCGCCAACACGGCGCACCCGAAGAACAAGATGTTCAATTCTCGCCTGATTAGGAGTCGAGTCGAGGGGATCAGCGGCGGAGGGTCGCTGGCGCCCATGCCGCTCGTCGACAGCAAGACGTTCATGAAGGAGTTGCGGGCGTTCACCGAGGTCGCCCGGGTTGACGTGAATGGCCTGTGGCGTTGGTGGCACTGGCCGATGACCTTGGTGCCGCCGTTGAAACGCTGGTGGCTGGCCCGCTGAAGGTCGGAGTAGCAGCGCGCGCTCTACGGCACATGTCCGCCGCTCCCGGAGTCGTCGCCGGAACGGCATTTCGCAACGGCAGTGCCGACTGGTGGAAATGGGAAGCGGCTCCCGCCGAGGCGGGAGCCGCTTCCTGGGTGCCTTGCCGAGTTCCTGGTTCTACAGCGCGTCGGCCGTCTCGCGGACGCGGCCGGTGTCCCAGATGCCGCCGTCCAGCATGGGCCGCACGGTGGCCTCGTAGCGCTGGAGGAGCCGGGGGGCGGCATCGGCGCCGTGGCCCCAGACGCTCTCGAACCGACCGATCCAGCGCTCGGCCCCCTTGAAGTACACGCTGGAACGGCCCTTGGTGTAGTCGGCGTCGCCCTGTTCCTCTTCGACCAGGACCGCGGCGGCCGCGATGATGATGACGTCCACGGCCTGGTCGGCACGCAGCCGGTCCCGAACGGCCAGGCCGCAGGTGACCCCGAGCTCGCGATGGTGGGTGATGAGCTTCAGGAGCTCCCGGGCGTACTCCTCGCGGACCAGGTCGCCCTGGTAGGCGATGAAGAGCCGGTCGATGCTGCCGCCGGCGTCGACCAGGCGGCGGTTGGCGGTCAGGTATTCACGGCGCCGGGTGAGCAGGGACGGGTTGGTGGTCAGGTCCGCTGCCAGGATCCGCTTCGGCATGGACTGCGAGTCGATGAGCGTGTTGACCAGCAGGACGGACAGACGGGGGACTTCGCTGGCGTAGACCCGCAGGTGCCCATCCGCGACCTCGCCGTAATCGGAGATCAGCTCCTGCTCCAGCTGGGAGCGAACCAGGTCGTAATAGTGCGCATCGTCCATAGCCTTGAGGTTAGTCGCGCGCCGCAGCGAGATGAATGCCCTGCGCAGCCACAGGTGATTCGCCGTCATGACGATCACGATGACGGTCTCGGCTATCAGCAGGCCATTCCTCACGCTGGCCCGCTCACTGACCCAGGCGACGACCGGGATGACGATTCCCGCAAGGCCGATGAGCGCGTTCAGAACCGGTGACGCCAGGGTGTCGGCGAGCCGGGACGCCGGATCACGGCGCGGTGCGGGCATAACGGGTTCCCTCCCCCTCGGCGGCCAGAGGCCGCAAACGTGGTTGATGCGTGGGTGCTCGAGCCGCCGTGCCGGATATGTGACGGGGCAGCGACGGCACAGCCGTGCCGGGCTCCAACGCACGGGTCCGGCCCGGCGCTGGGCGGTGGGCGGGCGCCCAGAAGGTGGCGTTCGGCGGATGTATGCACACGGTCAGGTGGCGGGCGGGACCGGGATGTCGTAGGTGATGTGCCAGCGGTCCGCGGGAATGAGGAGGTCGGCGGTCTCCACCGGCCTGCCGTCGGTGGAGTAGTGGGTGCGCTGGATCAGCGTCGCGAGGGTGCCGGCGGGCACGCCCAGCAGCTGCGCCTGGTCGCGCTCGACATGGACCGGACGGAGGGTCTCCACGGCCCGTTCCACGGTGATGCCCAGGTGTGCCATGCGGGCGGCCACGCCGCGGCCGGCCAGCGGGCCGCCTTCCGGCAAGACGATCACTGTGCCGCCGGTGATGGCCATCGGCTCCCAGCTGGTGCACAAAAGCGCCGGCTGCCGGTCGACGAAGACCTCGTAGACGGTCCGCACGCACAGCGCGCCAGGCTCTTCGGCGAGGCGTTTGCCGATGTCCGGTGGGGCGGGGACCTTCGCGATGCTGTCCGCTTCGTACGTGCCGTCGGCGCCCAGGCCGGCCATGCTGGTGGCCGGAGTGCGCAGCATGGTGCGGCGCTGGTACGGGGCCCGCACGTACGTGCCGGAGCCCGCACGGCCCTCAAGTAGCCTCTCGGTGATCAGCAGCTCCTGCGCGCGGCGGACGACATTCTCCCCGACACCGAACTCGGAGCCCAGCTCACCGCGTGAGGGCAGACGCTCGCCGTGGGTCCAGGTGCCGTCGGTGATGCGAGCGCGGAATGCGGCGGCAACGCGCAGATACGGGGCGGCTCGTGAGCTGCCGTCAGCCATTTTTCTCCTCGCCCACGGCGCTGACCTGTGCTGATTGACAACCTAGTGGACTAGATCAAAGCTAGTGACTAGTATCACGTTCTGTGTTGATTGAGGGTGGGTGCGTGGCTGAAGACCACCAATCGGACGCAGTCCAGGACGCGGCCGCGCAATTGGAGACCCTCGGCGGCACCAAGCCCCGCATCCTCCCCGGGCCCCGCGCCACACGCATCGAGGCCGACGTGACACCCCGCCTGGCCGACAACTGGCCCCAGGTCCTTCAAGTCCTCAACCGCGGCGCCCACTTCGGCCTGACCCTCACCGACACCGGCCAGATCGCCTGGCTGCGCATCCCACGGGAGACCGGCACCCGCCCATGACCGACCCCGCACTCCAGCCCTTCGTCAAAGGGCACGGCGCTGAGAACGACTTCGTCATCCTCCCCGACCCCGACGGCCACCTCACCCTCACCCCGGCCGAAGTGGTCCGCCTCTGCGACCGGCGCACCGGCCTGGGCGCCGACGGCGTGCTGCGCGTCGTGCGCTGCGCCGCCGACCCCGAGGCGGCCGCGATGAGGGAGGCCGAGTGGTTCATGGACTACCGCAACGCCGACGGCAGCCTCGGCGCCATGTGCGGCAACGGCCTGCGCCTGCTGGCCCGCTACCTGGTCGACGCCGGCCTGCACCGGCCCGGTGCCCTCCTCATCGCCACCCGTGCCGGCACCCGCAGGGTCCACGTCCCGGACCACACCGGTCCGGTCACCATCGACATGGGCCGCCCCCGTCTCTCCGGCGCCGGGGGCATAGAGGTCACCGCGGCCGGCCGCACCTGGCCCGCCATTCAGGTCGACATGGGCAACCCCCACGCTGTCGTCTTCCTCGAGGACCTCCGCCTCGCCGGAGACCTGGGCACCGCGCCCACCGTGACGCCCGCTGCCGCGTACCCGCACGGGGCCACCGTCGACTTCGTCGTCACCCGTGGGCCCCACCATCTCCAGCTGCGGGTCCACGAGCGCGGTGTCGGCGAGACCCGCGCCTGCGGAACCGGAGCCTGCGCCGCCGTCGCGGCCGCCCGCTCCCACCAGCCGTCCCCGCCCCTGGCCGTCGACTACACCGCCGACCTGCCCGGCGGCCGCCTCCACATCGTCGTACGGCCCAGCGGAGCCATGGACCTCACCGGCCCCGCCGTCATCACCGCCCAGGGCACCGTCAGCCTCGCCCTGCCCAGCGGCCCCGGACTCCCGGCCGGAGCCCGGGGACAGCGGAGGTCTGAAGCCTCCGAGACCGATCCGCTCAGGAGGAGCCGTGCCGAACACGCCCAAGGCTGAGGCCGAACCTCAGTGGCCCGTGCTGGTCGAGCCGGAGGAGGCCACGCGGAGTTCGTGGGATTCCTCGCCGTATGTCACGAGGCTGGTGGACTGCGGCCTGGAGTGGGACGCCGTCATCATCACGCCGCTGGAACGCGGCCTGGCCGCGCTCACCCGCCTCGGTCTGCCGATGGACCGCGGCTACCCGGTGCTGGCCGACTACGTCCGCCAGGAGCTCATCGTCCACGTCCCCGCCGGCACCGCCCGCCGGTGCACCGCTCAAGGCATCCGCTCCCTGACAACCGGCTCGTGGCTGCTCATGCCGACAAGCCAGCGCGGATCCAGCTCCGCCACGTGGCTCAGCCCCCCGCACCCCACCCGCCCTCAGTTCGTTGACCCCGGCGAACTGTCCGACGCGCTGCGGCAAGTCGACCAGACCGGCCTGCTGCCTCCCCCGTAGCAGCAGGCCACCAGGAAGCCTCGGCGGGCCGCACGCATGGCCCGCCGAGGCTTCTCACGGGCGAAGATCGGCCGACCGGTCATTCGAGACGGCGGCTCCGCCTCACCCATCTTGGTGAGGCCGGAGCCAGCCTCCCGATGCTCAGGGCCAAGTCCCGGCACAGGAAGCCGGAGAACGTACGGCGCTACTTCCACCCCTCGGCCGGGGCGATCGTCGAAGTCACCAGCTTGCTCGCCCCTGGAGACAGCCGCCGCTGAGCTGCGTTCTATTTTGGATGCAGAGCCTATGCTTCGGCCGACAGGTCGTCGAAGCTCAGCTGCCGGTCGGCATCCGCGACGGGCGCGGTGTCGTCCAGAAGTTTCGGGATCGGACGCGGCCTGCTCATCACCGACGCCTCAGACGACAGTACGACCCTCACGGCAAAACGCTCCCGCCCATCCTCCTGCCGGACCCGCTGTAGGTAGTCAAGATCGAGCAAGGGATCCCAGGTGATGCCGCCGAACTCATCGATCTCCGCCGGGTGCTCTTCCTCTGCTTCCATCAGGAGACAGCCAGGCTCCCACCGCAGGCCCCGCCCAGGGAGCAGCTTCATCCGCTCCAGGCGACGCTTCACGCTCTCACGACGGCTCACCAGAGGACCAGTTCAAACCGGTCCAGCTTGACCGCAGTACCCCCGAGGTTCCGCACCCTGACCCTCAGGTGCTGCCGAGTCACGAACCGACCGTCTTCGGTCTCACCGGCCAAGATGACCGTGGAGAGGATGTCGACCTGCACACGCGGGCGTGTGCGCCGGTAGTTGGCGTATGCGACAAGCATGTTGGCAGCTGTGCCGAGCGCGCCGGCACCAGCGATGATCCGAGCCAGGTTGTCGGCCAC